>JAZRVW010000001.1:0-17337 GCA_045599385.1 Oscillospiraceae bacterium
CATCATTGCAATTGCGTCTGCGCCCTTGGTGGTGCTGACGTAAGTGGTGCCCTGAGAGAAGTCGCCTGCGTCAACGAGGATCACGTCTGCGCCCTTGGCTTCATACTCTGCCTTGAGTGCTGCCATGTTTGCATAGCCTGCGATGCTGCCGTGTACGTCGTTGGAGTGCAGGATTACGGTCTTGCCGTCAAGCTCGCCTGCGGGAGCTATTGTGGAATCATCAACCGCAGTACCGGTAATGGTCATGCCGTACATATACAGGCTGCCTGCGTTTGTGCCGGTTGCTGCACCCGCAGTCTTGGGTTCTGCATAGGTTGCCTGAGCAAAGCGGAAGTAAACCATATCCTGATTTTCTGCTTCTGCAGGCAGAGCAACGGTGGTTGCAGTTGCAGTTGCAGCAGTGTTCTTGCCCTGTGCTACTGCAAAACTACCTGCGGAAGTCCAGTTCTCATTGTCAAGAGAATAAAGAAGCTCAAAGCTTGCAGGAACACGTGCGTTGCCGCCCAGTGCTGTGGAAACCTTAATGTTTTCATAGCCCTTTGTGCTCATCTGGAAGCCAAGATAAGCATACTGTTCTCCTGCAGCGTATATGCCCTTTCCGTAGAACGGGGTAACGGAGAAATTGCTTACATCGCCTGATGTGTAAACTTTTGCACTTACATTACTCAAAGTGCTGTCTGTTTTGACTGCATCAAATGTTAATGTAACATTTTTAGCAACGTCATTTGCTCCGTCGTTGGTAAAGCTTGCGCCTGTCCAACTAGCGAGCGTTTCGGGGACTGCTTCCTCTGCAAATGCGGGAATGGCAAGGCTGAATATCATTGCCACCACGAGAAGCAGAGAAAGAATCTTCTTTGTGGTCTTCATTATTTTCCTCCTATATGTAGTATTACAGGGTTTTGCATCATCCATTTTAACACATACTTTCGAAATTTTGAATAGTTTAGCGTTCTTTAATATAGCAAATTTTATCCGGCATTTTTGTGTAAAAAGACGAAATGACAGATTATGTTTACCATTTCGCCCTTAGCTGCGCATATTGACATTTCCTCATTAAATGATATTATTATCTTGAAATTATATAAATGCAGGCAGGTTGTATATGCGAAAGCTGTTTAAAAACCGATATGTCAAATACGGTGCAATCGCCGCCGTCATAATTATTGTCGTTCTCATCATTGTTTTCAGGATTTTCGGAACGGGTGAGCTTACGCTGCTCAACTCCAACTCCATCACAGACTGGAAGCTCGGAGGCACGGTCAAAGGTATTTCATCCCTTGAGGACGGAAGAACAGCCGATTGCTCGCCTTTCGTGTGGTTTGAGGAGGACGGCAAGGCAGGTCTTCGCAATGAAGGCACGGGAACCTGCTACTATATGTCCAAATATCCAACGAGCAATGCAGGCAAGTTCTGCGTAACCGGCTTCGTATCCTCGGAAAAGGTCTACTCCATTATGGGTGTCCGCGTGGGCGATTCCGAGCTTGACGCAAAAAATGAGCTGCTTGACAGCGGTTTCAGAATAACCGGCGGCGGACTCAACAGTGTGCGCGCCGTTCTCGGCAGTGTCACAATTGAGCTTCTGTTTGAGCACGGCACCGTAATTCAGGTTGCCGCATACATTGGAAAGTAAAACAATCGGGCAGCGTCGCTGCCCGATATTCATCTAAGGAGAACATTATGAACAAGTATCTTGATATTTCACCCGAAGTTAAAAAGGCTCTCGATGGGGGGAAACCCGTCGTTGCCCTTGAAAGCACCATAATTTCCCACGGCATGCCCTATCCCAAGAATGTCGAAACCGCCATGCTTGTTGAAAAGACAGTACGCGAAAACGGCGCAGTACCCGCCACCATCGCCATCATCGGCGGCAGGCTTAAGGCAGGACTCTCCCCCGAGGAGATTGAATATCTCGGCAAGGCGGGCAGAAAAGTCGCAAAGGCAAGCCGCCGCGACCTTGCAGGCATAGTCGCCCGCAGGGCAGACGGTGCCACCACCGTAACCACCACCATGATCATCGCGCACATGGCAGGTATTAAGGTCTTTGCAACCGGCGGCAACGGCGGTGTTCACCGGGGCGCCGAAACCACCATGGACATCACCGCCGACCTTGAAGAGCTGGGCAGCACTCCCGTCATGGTTGTCTGCGCAGGTGCAAAGAGCATACTTGACCTGGGTCTCACCCTCGAATACCTTGAAACCAAGGGCGTTCCCGTCATCGGCTACGGCACCGACGAGCTTCCCGCCTTCTACACCCGCAAAAGCGGCTTCGGCGTTGACTACCGCGTGGACTCCCCCGCAGAGCTTGCGGAAATGTTCCGGGCGCAGCTTGAGCTTGGCATGAAGGGCGGCATGCTTGTCACCAACCCCATTCCCGAGGAATACTCCATGGACAAGGCAGTCATCGATGCCTCCATCGAGCAGGCGCTTAAGGAATGCAATGAGCAGGGCATCAAGGGCAAGGAAACCACTCCCTTCCTGCTTGCAAAGGTCGTTGAGCTCACAGGCGGCGATTCCCTTGAAAGCAACATTAAGCTTGTTCTGAACAATGCCGCCGTTGCGGCAAAGACCGCCGCGGAGCTCTGCAAATGACTATGTACAGCGAATCCGAACCCAACATTGAGCATATCCGCACGGCAGCGCAGCTCATTGCCGACAAGCTGAATATTGATGTTTCCGTTAAGGACGGCGGCAGCTACTGCTGGATTTCCCTGCCCTGCGAAAGTCAGGCCCTTATTCAGATTTCCGAAATTGACGCTGGCATGCCTCCCCTTTCCGCCTATGTGTTTTTCGTCGGCGGAATGAAATGCTTCTTTACCGCCGATTACAAGGACGGAGAGGATTTCGCCCTTGCGGTTGCGGACTATGTCAAAGGCTTTTTCGGCAGGCAGATACGCGTTACAAGGGAAACGAAGCTTTTCGGCGGTGTTTTCACAAAAACGGAGTATCTCGAAAACGGCGAATGGAGACCTCTTTCGGAGGAAAGCGACAAATCCTTCATTACGCGGCTTTTGTGTCTGAAAAGCAGAACCACGGTAAACGAATACGATTTCAGAATAATATAAAAAAATATCCACACCGAGACTTGATTTCGGTGTGGATATTTTTTACTTATCAGCGTTTTTGCCCTTCATTACAGCTCTCATTCTCATGCTGTGGTCAAGAATGCTCTTGCGCAGGCGCAGATTCTTGGGAGTTACCTCAAGAAGCTCGTCATCGGCAAGGAACTCAAGGCACTGCTCAAGGCTGAGCTGTCTGGGCGGAATAAGGCGGAGCGCCTCATCGGAGCCGCTGGCACGGGTATTGGTGAGGTGCTTGGTGCGGCAGACGTTTACGGGGATATCCTCGTTCTTGGGGCATACGCCGACTACCATGCCGCCGTAAACCTTGGTGCCGGGGGTGATGAACATTGCGCCGCGCTCCTGGGCGTTCCATATACCGTAGGCAACTGCTTCGCCGGTTTCAAAGGCGATGAGTGAGCCGGTCTGACGGCGGCTGATGTCGCCCTTGTAGGCCTCGTACCTTTCAAAGACGGAGGCCATGATGCCCTCGCCCTTGGTGTCGGTGAGAAATTCGTTGCGGTAGCCGAAAAGTCCTCTGGAGGGCACAAGATAGGTGAGCTTTACGCGGTTGCCCACGGGAATCATTTCAACAAATTCGCCCTTGCGTGCGCCAAGCTTTTCCATAACCGCGCCCATGGCATCGGAGGGAACGTCGATTACAACGCGCTCAACGGGCTCGCACTTTACGCCGTCAATCTCCTGATAAAGCACACGGGGAGGAGAAACCTGGAACTCATAGCCCTCACGGCGCATGGTTTCAATGAGAGTGGAAAGGCTCATTTCGCCGCGGCCCGCAACATTGAAGCTGTCGGTTGCGGCCTCAACATCGGTAACGCGGAGGGAAACGTCCTTCATGGTTTCGCGGAAAAGACGGTCACGAATCTGGCGGGAGGTGACATATTTGCCCTCACGGCCTGCAAAGGGGCTGTCGTTGACGGAGAAGGTCATCTCCAGAGTAGGCGCGGAAATCTTGACGAAGGGCAGAGGCTCTGCGGCGCCCTTGATGCAGATTGTGTCGCCGATGGTGACGTCGCCAATGCCGCTCATGGCGATGATGTTGCCTGCGGTGGACTCGGTTACGGGAACCTTTGCAAGACCGTCGAACTCATACAAAGAAACGGCCTTTGCCTTCATGGTGGGCTCATCGGGGTGGTGATAGTTGCATACTTCGATTTCCTGATTCTGCTTTATTACGCCGCGCTCAATGCGTCCGATTGCGATACGGCCCACATATTCGTTATAGTCAACGCTGGAAACGAGCATCTGGAAGGGAGAATCCATGTCCATTTCGGGCTCGGGAATATACTCGAGAATGGTGTCGAAGAGGGGCTTGAGGTCGGTGCCCTGAACCTCGGGTGAATAGCTGGCGGTGCCGTTTCTGCCGGAGCAGAAGAGCATGGGGGAATCCAGCTGGTCATCGGTTGCATCAAGGTCCATGAGAAGCTCAAGGACCTCGTCGATGACTTCATGAATACGCTGGTCGGGACGGTCAATCTTGTTTACGACAACGATTACGCGGTGGCCCAGCTCAAGTGCGCGGGACAGAACGAAACGGGTCTGGGGCATGGGGCCCTCTGCGGCGTCAACAAGAAGGATAACGCCGTTGACCATCTTGAGAATACGTTCAACCTCGCCGCCGAAGTCGGCGTGTCCCGGGGTATCGACTATATTGATTTTGGTATCGCCGTACTGAACGGCGGTGTTCTTTGCCATTATGGTGATGCCGCGCTCACGCTCCAGGTCGTTGGAGTCCATTACTCTGTCAACAATCTCCTGGTTCTCGCGGTAAACGCCGCTCTGCTTAAGAAGCTCGTCAACAAGAGTGGTCTTGCCGTGGTCAACGTGGGCGATAATCGCTACATTTCTGAGTTTATTCATAAGAAAACTCAACTCCTAAATAAGAATAAGAATATTTCAACACAAAATGGTATTTTAACACCGAAGAGCAATAATTACAACAAAATTAATAAAAAAACAAAGAAAAAAATCCGTGCCAAAGGCACGGATTTTTATTACATATCACATTTTTTCGGGTGCGGAAACGCCGATTATGGAGAGTGAGATTGCGATTACCTTTCTTACGGTGTCCGCAAGCACAAGGCGCGCGTCCATAAGTGCGGGCTCCGCGTCTTTTATGCGGCAGACGGTGTAGAAGCGGTGGAAGCGTGCCGCAAGCTCGGTGACATATTTGTTGATGCGGCTGGGGTCATAGTCACGGGCGGCAAGACGGATTTCCTCGGGGAGTGCCGCAATCTGCTTTATGAGCTCCTTCTCCTGCTCGGAGCTGAGAAGAGTCAGGTCGGCAGCAGCTGCGGCAGGTACTTCCCTGCCAACTGCCGCAAGCATAGTGCAGATTCTTGCGTGGGCATACTGCACATAGTAAACGGGGTTTTCGCTGTCCTGACGGACTGCAAGGTCAAGGTCGAACTCCACGGGGGATTCGGGACGGGAGTTGAAGAAATAGCGTGCCGCGTCAACGGGTACCTCGTCAAGCAGGTCGCAGAGCGAGATTGCCTTGCCCGTACGCTTGGACATACGCACGACCTCGCCGTCACGCATGAGCTTTACAAGCTGCATAAGTACAATGTCAAGTCGGTTTTCGCCGTCAAGACCGAGAGCGTCCATTGCGCCCTTGAGTCGTGCAACGTGACCGTGGTGGTCTGCGCCCCACACGTTTATGACCTTGTCAAAGCCGCGCTTTTCAAACTTGTTGCGGTGGTATGCGATATCGGCAGCAAAGTAGGTGTAGAAGCCGTTTGCTCTGCGCAGAACGTCGTCCTTGAGGTCGAGCTTTTCGATGTCCTCTTCCTTTTTGCCTGCGGCACGGAGCTTGTCCCCGAGAATCTTCGAGGTTGCAAGCCACAGCGCTCCGTCCTTTTCGTAGGTATAGCCCCGCTCGGTGAGCTTTTCCACGCTTTCGGCAACGTAGTTTGTATTGTGCAGGGTGGATTCAAAGAACCACTCGTCATAATTGATTCCGTAGCGCTGAAGGTCGGCCTTCATCTTGGGGAGGTTCTTCTCAAGACCGAACTTTGCCATCATTTCATGGCGCTCGGCGGTATCCTTTTCCAGCCAGCCTTCGCCGTATTTTTCAACGAAAAGCCTTGCCAGCTCCTTAATATCATCGCCGTGGTAGCCGTCCTCGGGGAACTCGACTGCGTCCTCACCCTTTACAAGCTGAAGGCAGCGGGCTTCAATACTGGTTGCGAACTTCTCAATCTGGTTGCCTGCGTCGTTGACATAGAACTCACGCCATACGTCATAGCCTGCACGCTGGAGAACAGATGCAAGTGCGTCACCGAGAACGCCGCCGCGGGCATTGCCCATGTGCATGGGACCCGTGGGGTTTGCGGAAACGAACTCCACCATGACCTTTTTGCCCTCGCCGATATTGTCGCTTCCGAAGGCTTCGCCCTCGCTGTCAACAACCTTCAGCACATCGCCGTACCACTTGCTGCCCATGCGGAAGTTCATAAATCCCGGGCCTGCAATGGAAACGTCCTCAAACCATGTTCCCTCAAGCTCCATGTACTTGACGAGGGCTTCGGCAACCTTGCGGGGAGGCATACGCATAAGCTTTGCGCTTGCCATTGCAAAGTTTGCGGCATAGTCACCGTTTGCGGTGTCCTTGGGGATTTCAACGCTTCCGTTGAGGGCAAGTCCTGCGGGAAGCTCACCCGCTTCGGCTGCCTTGAGATATGCCCCGTTTACAAGAGCACTTACCTGCTCCTTGGCTTTCTGTATCATATTCATGGGTATTTCCTCACTTATCTCGGTCTTACGCTCATTTTGAGCTTGTTTTTTCCCACCACGGCATGCTCCATGTTCACAATATAGTCGATGGAAAGACTTCCGCCGTATTCATAGAAGTTTGCCACTATTTTACGTGTTTCAAAGCAGAGTGTGGCAGAGCCGAACTGGGTATCATAAAGGAAGCTGGTCTTCTCGCCTTCCTTAAATTCCATGCGCGTGTTAAGCGTGCCTTTTCGTTCAACGGTAACGCTCTCGGGTCTTATTTCAACGGTAGTCGTTGTTCCAACAAGTCCCGTAAGCTCGGTTTCCGCATATTTTATAACGAAGCCGTCGGGAATTTTCGTATATATTCCGTCGGTAACAAGCTCAATGGAATCGTCGCCGCTGTCCTGCAGATTCTGCACACCCGTTACGGTGATTACGGCTTTCATTCCTCCACCTCCACGGGTTCGGGAAGTACAAAGCTTACATCGCCGCGAATATAGCTGCCCAGCATGACGGGCGCAAGGGCGGCAAAATCGGCAATGTCACCGCTGGTGAAGTAGAAATCCTCACCGCCGTAAGCATTGGTCATATCGTTTTCGGTGAGATATGCGCACATTTCTCTTGCGGCGGCATCTGCGGCGCCCACAAGCAGAACATCTTCGCCGAGGTATGCGCTGATGGCCTCGGAAATCAGTCCGTAATGGGTGCAGCCCAGAAGCAGCGCGTCAATTCCCGCCTCCTTCAGAGGCGCAAGCGTGCGCTCAACGGAATCCTGCACCGCAGGGTCAGACGCCTCATAGTGACCGCTTTCAATAAGCGGCACAAACTCGGGACATGGCACGGCAGTAATATCCGCATCGGGACACTGGCGCAGAATTTCATTCTGGAAGGAACCGCTGGCAATGCTGGTTGCCGTTGCGATAACGCCGAGGCGCTTTTTCCCCGTTTGGCAAAGCTCCTTTACGCCGGAACGCAGAACGCCGATTGCCTTGGTTTCGCATTCGTCGAGAATATCCGCGGCGTTGCTGGAAATAGTTCCGCAGGCAACGATGATTGCCTTCACGTCAAAGCCTTCCACAAAGTCAATATTCTGCGTTGCCATGAGTCTTATCTGCTCACGGGGTCTGCCGCCGTAGGGCATACGTCCCGTGTCGCCGAAGTATATTATATTTTCATCGGGCATAAGCCGGCGCAGTACTCTGACAGCGGTGAGGCCGCCGAGTCCCGAGTCGAAAATGCCAATAGGTCTATCATCCATAGCGATACTTCTCCATGATATTTTAACTAATATATAATATGACAAAAGCGGCAGAATTACAAGTGCAATTTCATGTGGAATTGGTACCTGCCATCTGCTATAATGAATTGAGTATGATTAATCGGAGGCGATACGCTTTGAACATAGATTTAACCGACAAGGAGTTCCGCAGACTTCTGGACATGGTTTACATCGGAAACTGGGTTCTGAACTCCGCACGCGGTGATGACCGCTTCGAAGATTACGACATAGTTCAGGAAAAGCTGTTTACTCTCTGCGCCAAAAACGGTATGAAGGCTCTCATACAGAACTGGCACGGTCACATTTTCCCCTCAAAAGCCTACGAGGACGGCGGCATTCACGAGGCCATAGCCGACTATGAGGACGCGGTTTTCTTCGATATTCTCGCCGAGGAGCTGGCGCGGAAGGATTTGGGCTACGGTCCCGAGGAGCTCGGTGACATAAGCGCAATCGCAAATCGCATGGAGGATTACCTTGCCGAATTTGACAAAAACGGCATGAGCAACGTCACGGTGGATTTATGATAAAATGTACTCTTAATTTAGATACCCCTCTGGGAAAAATGTTTCTTGAGGGCGATGACCGTTATATTACCGCCCTTCGCTTCGGTGAAGCCGAATCGGATAACCCCTCCCCTGTTCTCTGCATGGCAGAGGCACAGCTTGATGAGTATTTTGCGGGAAGCCGCACGGCATTTGACCTGCCGCTTAATCCCGAAGGCACGTATTTTCAGAAATCCGTCTGGAATGCACTGTGCGAAATTCCCTACGGGGAAACCGCAACATACGGGGAAATTGCCGCGAGAATCGGCAATCCCAAGGCCTGCCGTGCCGTCGGAATGGCAAACAACCGCAACCCCATCGCCATTATTGTCCCCTGCCACCGCGTAATCGGTGCAGGCGGAAGTCTGACGGGCTATGCAGGCGGACTTGACAAAAAGGAATTTTTGCTTAAACTGGAGAAAAGGAGCTGAATAGCAATGTACATTGACTGGTCGTATATCATTCTCGTTTTACCCGCGGTTATTTTCTCTCTGTGGGCCTCCTCAAAGGTCAACCGCACATTTGAAAAATACAGCAAGCAGTTCACAAGGCGCGGACTCACCGGTGCGCAGGCTGCCCGCTTCGTTCTTGACAGAAACGGTCTTACCGATGTGAAGATTGAGCATATTCAGGGCAATCTCACCGACCATTACGATCCCTCCGCAAACGTAATCCGTCTTTCCGACAGCGTTTACGCAAACACCTCAACCGCCGCTGTGGGCGTTGCCTGCCACGAAACCGGCCACGCCATTCAGCACGCCGTGGGTTATACCCCCGTAAAAATCCGCACCGCAATTGTTCCCATAACAAACATCGGTTCCAAGCTTTCCATTCCAATGATTTTAATCGGTCTGCTTCTGGCTTCCGCGGGCAAGATTTTCGTCAGCATTGCCTATGCGGGCTGTATGCTTTTCGGACTGAGTGTCGTGTTCCAGCTTGTTACTCTGCCCACGGAGTTCAATGCCAGCAACCGCGCGCTCAGGTGCATCGAGTCGGATAACCTTCTGGTCGGCGAAGAGCTTGAGGGCGCAAAGAAAACCCTTTCCGCCGCCGCAATGACATACGTTGCCGCCCTCGCGGTAACGCTCATGCAGTTTCTCCGTCTGATTCTCATGGTTGCGGGAAGCAGCCGCCGAAACTGATTGCACATAAAATTTAGTTTTCCGATAATAATAGCAGGTACAGAGTTATTCTGTACCTGCTATTTTTTTGAGGTGAATAAATGACAAACGAAGAATACAAAAAATACTCTGAGGAGCATCAGCCCCGTTCACGCTGCGGACTTAATATGCTCAAGGCATTCGCAGTCGGCGGGCTTATCTGTTGTATAGGTCAGCTCATAAGCGACCTGTTCACAGGCGCGGGGCTTGATAAGGAAAGTGCCGCGTCGGCCACAAGCATCTGCCTTGTTTTTCTGGGCGCTGCTCTTACTGGCATGGGAGTTTACGACAAGCTGGCAAAATTTGCAGGCGGCGGCACCCTCGTACCCATTACCGGCTTTGCAAATTCCGTTGTGGCGCCTGCCCTTGAGTTTAAAACCGAGGGCTTTATCACGGGCACAGCCGCGAAAATGTTCATCATTGCAGGTCCCGTAATCGTCTACGGCATCGGTGCAAGCGTGGTTTACGGTCTGATTCTGGCTCTGTTTGCTTAAGCCTGCTTCGGCTTCAGGAGGTGAAACCCGTGAAAAAGAAAAAAGATGACCGCAAGTGCGCACCTGTTCCCATTGAATGCGATTACCGCGCCAAAGAGCGTGACGGCGACTGTCCCAAGGGCGACTGCAAAACTCCCGACGGCATTTCAGGCTACTGGGGAGACCAGGGCAAGCAAGTGTGAGCGGCTTCATTATATTATTCATTTATGAAGCAAGCAAAATTTGCGTAGAAGCTTTCATAATACTATCCGTCACGTAAAAAAAGCACCGCCGAAGCGGTGCTTTATATTCTGTGTAATCAGACGAGTTCGATGACTGCCATCTCGGCTGCGTCGCCGCGACGGGGTCCGATGCGGGTAATGCGGGTGTAGCCGCCATTACGGTCTGCATACTTGTCTGCCAGTTCGTTGCAAGCCTTTCTTGCAACTTCCTTGCGGGTGATGAAGGAAAGAATCTGACGGTATGCTGCGAGATTCTTCTTCTTTCCCAGGGTTATGATATTCTCGGCCAGGGGTGCGATCTCCTTTGCGCGTGTAACGGTGGTGGTCATGCTGCCCTTATCAAGCAGGTCAGTTACCTGCTGGCGAAGCATTGCCATACGCTGATCGGTGGTCTTGCCGAGCTTTCTTGTACCAGGCATTTCGCTTTTTCCTCCTTCTTGAGAGCTTACTGGTTATCTTCGGATGCCAGAGACAGTCCCATCATGGCGAGCTTATGCTCGACTTCCTCGAGGGACTTGCGTCCGAGGTTGCGGACCTTTATCATCTCGTCCTGAGTCTTGGAGATGAGGTCTTCGACAGTATTGATGTTTGCGCGCTTGAGGCAGTTGAAACTTCTGACGGACAGATCAAGTTCTTCAATGGTCATCTCAAGAACCTTATCATGCTGTGCCTCGACTCTTTCCACAACGGTGCTGTGGTTGCTGATGGTGTCAGACAGGTCGGTGAACAGAGTGAAGTGGTCGCAGAGAATCTTTGCACCCAGAGAAACTGCGTCTCTTGCGGTGATGGTCTTGTCAGTCCAAACCTCCAGTGTCAGCTTGTCAAAGTCTGTCTGATTACCTACACGGGTATTCTCAACAGAGTAGTTGACCTTGATGACAGGAGTGTAAATTGAGTCAACAGGGATGGTCCCGATTGCGGTCTGGGGGTTCTTGTTCTTGTCAGCAGATACATAGCCTCTGCCGTGGTCGAAGGTGAGCTCCATGGAGAGTGCACCGTCGGGGCCGAGAGTTGCTATGGGCTGCTCCGGATTGAGTATCTCAATCTCCGCGTCTGCCTTGATGTCGCCTGCGGTGACAACGCCTTCGCCGGCGGCTTCAATGCGGACAACCTTTTCACCTTCGGAATGGAGACGTGCGATGATGCTCTTAATATTAAGAACGATTTCGGTTACGTCTTCCTTAACACCGGGAATGGTGGAGAACTCATGCTGTACACCTGCAATCTTGATGTTGGTTACAGCGGTTCCGGGAAGAGAGGACAATAAAACCCTGCGCAGAGAGTTACCAAGTGTCGTGCCGTAGCCACGCTCCAGAGGCTCAACGATGTACTTGCCGTAAGCACTGTCGGTGGGAGTCTCTATACATTCGATGCGGGGCTTTTCAATTTCGATCATATTAAATATAACCCTCCTATTTTAAGTTCGGCGTTCACGCGAACGCCCTGAGATTTTTCAGCTTACCAATGAGGGTGTCTGTATTACTTGGAGTACAACTCGACGATGAGGTGCTCTTCAATGGGAAGGTCGATGTCATCGCGTGCGGGTACTGCTGCAACCTTTGCGATAAGGTTGTTTGCATCGTACTCAAGCCACTTGGGTGCGGGACGGAAAGCATTTGCCTCAATGTTGGCCTTGATCTTCTCAATGCCACGGCTGCTCTCTTTGAGAGTGATAACCATGCCGGGCTTTACCTGGTAGCTGGGAATGTTGACCTTGCGGCCGTTTACGGTAAAGTGGCCATGGGAAACCATCTGACGTGCTTCTGCACGGCTCATTGCAAAGCCGAGACGGTAAACAACATTGTCAAGACGGCACTCGAGAATGGAGAGGAGGTTCTCGCCGGTCTTGCCGGGACGACGCTCTGCCATCTCATAGTAGCTGCGGAACTGGCTTTCAAGAACGCCGTAGTAACGCTTTGCCTTCTGCTTCTCACGGAGCTGCTGGCCGTACTCGGAATTCTTGCTGCGGCCCTGGCCATGCTGGCCGGGTGCGTATGCTCTGGAAGCCAGAGCGCACTTGTCGGTATAGCAGCGGTCGCCCTTCAGGAAGAGCTTCTGGCCCTCTCTGCGACACTGGCGGCAGACTGCTTCAGTATATCTTGCCATAATCTTTTTCCTCCTTCTGTTAGACGCGACGACGCTTGGGAGGACGGCAGCCATTGTGAGGAATGGGGGTTACGTCCTTGATCATCGTTACTTCCAGGCCTGCGGTCTGGAGAGCGCGGATTGCGGCTTCACGGCCTGAGCCGGGGCCCTTTACGAATACTTCGACGGTCTTAAGACCATGCTCCATAGCTGCCTTGGCTGCTACTTCTGCTGCGGTCTGGGCTGCGAAGCGGGTGGATTTTCTGCTGCCACGGAAGCCCTGACCGCCTGCAGATGCCCAAGAAATAGCATTGCCCTGGGTGTCAGTGATGGTTACCATGGTGTTGTTGAAGGAAGAGCTGATATGAACCTGGCCCTTTTCAATGTTCTTACGCTCTCTGCGTCTGGTTCTTACTTTTTTCTTTGCATTAGCTGCCATAATTCATATCCCTCCTTACTTCTTCTTATTTGCGATGGTGCGTTTCGGGCCCTTGCGGGTACGAGCGTTAGTCTTGCTGCGCTGACCGCGAACGGGAAGGCCACGGCGATGGCGCAGGCCACGGTAGCAGCCGATTTCGGTGAGACGCTTGATATCAAGTGCTACAGAGCGGCGAAGGTCGCCTTCTACGATGTAGTTCTTGTCAATGCATTCACGGAGCTTTGCCTCTTCCTCTTCGGTGAGGTCTTTTACGCGGGTGTCGGGGTTAATACCGGTCATTTCCAGTATTTTGGTTGCGCTGGTTCTGCCGATACCGTAGACATAAGTGAGTCCGATTTCGATTCTCTTGTCTTTGGGCAGGTCAACGCCGGCTATACGTGCCATATTGATCGATCATTCCTTTCGATTTTTATTCCGCATTTTTACGGATCCGTTGGCTTAGTCCCGCCGGAGGGAGCCTCCGGTCCATGCGGGATTATACTAATTAATTTTAGACAAGTTCTGCTATATTTATTAGCCCTGTCTCTGCTTGTGCTTGGGGTTCTCGCAAATTACCATGACTTTGCCCTTGCGCTTGATGATTTTGCACTTCTCGCACATGGGCTTCACGGAAGGTCTTACTTTCATTTGTTTTACCTCCTACTTGGTTCTCCAGGTAATTCTGCCGCGGTTCAGATCATAGGGTGAAACCTGAACGGTGACCTTATCACCGGGGAGAATTCTGATGAAGTTCATTCTGAGTTTTCCGGAGATAGTGGCAAGCACGGTGTGACCGTGGCCGATATCTACCTTGAACGTAGTGTTGGGCAGGGATTCGACTACCGTGCCCTCGAGTTCGATTACGTCGTCTTTTGCCAAAATAATTTTCCTCCTGGTCTGGTTTCAGATATCCTCTGCCATTGTCAGAATCTCGGGTTCGCCGTCGGTGATTGCGATTGTGTTTTCGTAATGCGCCGCAAGCGTTCCGTCTGCGGTAACCGTTGTCCAGCCGTCATCCAGTACCTTGACGTGCCAGTCACCCATGTTGACCATGGGCTCAATTGCAATCGTCATACCGGGAACCAGACGGGGATTGCCGCTGGGAAGTCTGACTTTGTAATTCGGTACCTCGGGTGCTTCATGCATCTCGCGGCCTACACCGTGGCCCACAAATTCGCGGACGACGGAATAGCCGTGGCTTTCAACATACTCCTGAATTGCGGCGCCGATATCGTTTACGCGATAGCCGACCTTTGCAAATTTCAGGCCCTCAAAGAAGCTCTGTCTTGTAACCTCGATGAGCTTTTTCGCTTCCTCGGAGATTTCTCCGCAGGGATAGGTTCCCGCGCAGTCTCCAACGTAGCCCTTGTAGGTGGCGCCCACATCAACGGAAACAATGTCGCCGTTGTGAATGATGCGTTTGCCGGGTATGCCGTGAATGACAACGTCATTCACGGAGATACATGCGCTTCCGGGAAATCCGCCGTATCCCTTAAAGGTGGGGATAGCGCCGGATTTCCGTATAAATTCGTTAACAGCCTTGTCGATTTCCTTCGTGCTTACACCGTCGGCAATTGCCTGACGGGCAATGCTGCGTGCGCCTGCGGTAATTCTGCCGGCCTGACGCATGAATTCAATCTCGTGCGGGGATTTGATTATTATGGATTCTTTAGCCATAAATCAGATACCCAGAGCTGCCTTGATTACATCTGTTGTTGCCTCAATGCTGGGCTGGTTGTCAACAGATTTCAGCTTGCCTCTTGCCTCATAGAAGGCCTTGAGGGGCTCGGTTTCCTTGTGATAGGTTTCCAGTCTTGCCTTGACGGTCTCGGGTGCGTCGTCCTTGCGAATGGTGAGCTCACCGCCGCAGAAATCGCACTTGCCCTCGACTTTGGGGGGATTGGATACGATGTGGAAGGTCTGGCTGCAGTCCTTGCAGGTGCGGCGGCCGGACATACGCTCGATGATGACTTCGTCTGCGATTTCAATGGAAAGTGCGCAGTCAATGTCAATGCCGATATTCTCCAGAGCTTCTGCCTGGGGAATGGTACGGGGCATACCGTCGAGAATGTAGCCGTTTGCACAGTCAGGCTCTGCAAGACGTTCATTTACGATGCCGATGATGACTTCATCGGGAACAAGCTTACCGCTTTCCACATATTCCTTTGCCTTCAGGCCAACGGGAGTGCCGTTTTTCATGGCTGCGCGAAGGATATTGCCGGTGGAAATGGTAGGAATGTTAAGCATTTTGCTCAGGATTTCTGCCTGAGTACCTTTACCTGCGCCGGGAGCGCCTAAAAGTATAAGCTTCATAGTAACACCTCTTAAATCAGCTAAGGAAGCCCTTGTAGTTGCGCATCAGCAGCTGTGCTTCAAGTGCGCGCATGGTCTCAACCGCAACACCGACAACGATGATGATGGAGGTGCCGCCCAGAGATACGCCGCTGTTTGCAGCAGCAGGACTGAAGTGGGAGATAATGATAGGAACAACAGCGATGATACCAAGATAGATTGCGCCGAACAGAGTGATCTTGTTCAGAACCTTCTTGATGAAGTCGCTGGTGGGCTTGCCGGGACGGAAGCCGGGAATGAAGCCGCCGTTATTCTTCAGGTTGTTTGCAACTTCAACAGGGTTGAACTGAATGGTGCTGTAGAAGTATGCAAAGAAGATAATCAGCAGGAAGTAAAGTATTGCGTAGGGAATGGTGTCGGTGCGTGCCCACCAGCTGTCAGTGCTGCCGCTGAATGCTGCGATGGTTGCAGGCAGAGAAGCGATGGACTGTGCAAAGATGATGGGGAGAACGCCGCTCATGTTGACCTTCATGGGAAGGTGGGTGCTCTGGCCGCCGTACATCTTGCGTCCGACAACGCGCTTTGCGTACTGCACGGGAACCTTACGCTCAGAGTCATTGATAAAGACAATGAGAATAATCATCAGCAGTGCGCCAAGCAGCATCAGGGTTGTTACCCACCAGGGTGACATTCCGAGTAGTGCAGTTTCCTCGGTGGGATGGAAGGTGGTGTTGCGAATCATCATGGAGAGATCGCCGGGGAAGCGGGAAATGATACTTGCAAACAGAATGATGGAAATACCATTGCCGATACCGAACTCGGTGATCTGTTCACCCAGCCACATGATAAGTGCGGAGCCGGAGGTGAAGGTCAAGATGATTACGATTGCGCCCCAGAGGCTTTCGCCTTCTGCGGTGAGAATACCGTACTGTGCGCTCTGGTTCTTGAGCAGCATGTAGTATGCGAAGCCCTGAATCAGACCGATTGCTACGGTGGTGTAACGGGTGATGGAAGCGATCTTCTTCTTGCCTTCCTCGCCCTCTTCCTTGCTCATACGCTCCAGTGCGGGAATTGCAATGCAGAGCAGCTGGATAATGATTGATGCGTTGATGTAGGGCTGAATGGACAGTGCGAAGATTGTCGCGGTGGAGAATGCGCCGCCGCTCATTACGTTCAGAAGACCGAGAACGGTGGTCTGCATTCCGGTGAAGTAATCAGTCAGGGCATCGACATTTACGTAAGGAACGTAAACAGCGTTACCAAGACGGTAAAGAAGGATAATCAGAATGGTAAAAAGAATCTTTTTACGGAGATCTGCTGCCTTCCATGCGTTACGGAGTGTCTGAAGCAATTAGATCACCTCGGCCTTTCCGCCTGCCGCCTCGATTTTTTCTTTCGCGGATTCAGAGAAAGCGGAAGCCTTTACAGTGAGCTTTTTGGAGATTTCGCCGTTGCCGAGAATCTTTACACCGTACTCGCACTTGGAGAGAACGCCTGCGTCCAGAAGAGCCTGTGCGTCAACAACTGCGCCGTCCTCGAACTTTTCGAGTGCGGAAACATTGATTGCTTCCAGGGGCTTTGCAAAAATGTTGTTGAAGCCTCTCTTAGGAATGCGGCGTGCCAGAGGCATCTGGCCGCCTTCGAAGCCGATACGGGTACCGCCGCCGGAACGTGCCTTCTGGCCCTTGTGACCGCGGCCTGCGGTCTTGCCGTTGCCGGTTGCGTGGCCGCGACCCTTGCGCTTGTCAACGTGGGTGCTGCCTGCTACGGGAGAAAGTTCATTAATATACATTAGCTTTTCCTCCTTATTCTTCGGTTACCTGGAGGAGATAGCCAATCTTGGCGATCTTGCCCCTGGTCTGGGGGTTGTCGGGCTGTACGGTCTCGTTGCCGATCTTGTGCAGGCCCAGGGAATTTGCGGTCGCAATGTGCTTTTCAAGACGACCGTTGAGGCTCTTTACGAGCTTAATTCTAAGATTTGCCATGGTTCGTCCTCCTTAACCCTGAATCTCTTCGGGGGTCTTGCCTCTGACTGCTGCAACCTGAGCT
>JAZRVW010000002.1:0-4680 GCA_045599385.1 Oscillospiraceae bacterium
GTATATAAATAAGATTGACATTAATTCGTTTTCTGTGCTATTATTATCAGCGCACGCGGGTATGATGGAATTGGCAGACATGCAAGATTTAGGTTCTTGTGCGAGAGCGTGCAGGTTCGACCCCTGTTACCCGCACCAAAACGAAAGCCACACCGAAAGGTGTGGCTTTCGTTTTGGTGGCGCAAGGCTGCGCCTTGCGGTATATCCGTTTCACTCAAATTCAGCTGAGAGGGGGATAACCTGTTTTCATTAACATACCTGCCCATAAGAGCAAATATCCTTACTTCAAAAACACCGCTGATGAAAATCAGCGGTGTTTTATGTTATTTATGATAGCGGATTATCTGACCAAGTTCAATTATCTTTCCGCAGTCCGAGCAGACGGTTGTTCCCGAATAGCCCAGGGTGAAGAAGGTGGGGGTGATTGCACCGATAACGGAGGTATGCTCATGCTGGCAATGGAAAACGGTTATGCTTCCCTTTTCAATGGTCTTGCCGCAATCGGCGCAGACGGTATCGCCCGAATAGCCGAAGCTGAGTCTGGTTGCTTCCTTTACATTTGCAAGGTATGTATGCTCATGGCAGCAGTGGCTGTCGGTGTAGTTTTCGTTAAGCGCCGCAATTACTTTATCAGCCAATTTTGCGTGTCCCGCAGGACCCATGTGGCTGCCGTCGGGGGTACCGGTGAAGTCAACGTCGCTGTTATCGACGAAAATATATTCGCCCCTGTAGGCGCTGCCGTACTGCATAGTATAGTTAAGTATCTGCACGGGAGGCTTGGTCATAGCGTCAAGGGCATCGGCAAGAAGTCCGATGGTTTCCGGGTCAATGCCGTACTCTGCGGCAAGGTATCTTACATCGCTTCCGATGGCGTTATACATTCCAATAACCACCATGGTCGCATCGGGATTTACCTCACGGATTCTCGCGATGAGGCTGTCCCAGCTCTCAGGGAAGGCCTGGATTGCGACCACAAGGTCTTTGATAACGGTGTCGATAACTATCTTCACCTGTCCCAGAAGCTTTGCTGCCTGAAGGATGATGCAAAGTGCCTCCTCCTCGGAGTTTGCTTCCATTGCCTCGTTGATGGCGGCGATTGCCTGCTTCTCGAACTCGGTGCCTGCGTTTTCATCTTCAAACACCTTTGCCGCGGAGTAGGCAATGGTGCCAATGAGGTTGTTGTTGCCGAGGTTTACGGTGATAAGGTCAGCCTTTGCCAGTGCGGGAATTGCCGTTGCCTGCAGGGACTGCATAAACTGAAGAGTGTTGTGTCCCCATCTGGGCTGCCAGTCGGTAGTGTAGATATCTCCGGTATAGCTCGGATCAACGGGAATACGTGCCTCCTGGGTGCGCCAGCCGGTATATGCGCAGCAGTATGCGGCGGGAATGTTATAGTGCTGTGCTATGATTTCGCCGTATGTATCCTCGGAAAAACCGAGGTAACCGCTTTTATCGCTTCTGTCGGAATGGCACTTTATTGCAACGCTGTCACCAAGCATGAAATAGTAGCTGAATTCCGGCTCCTCATTTTCTGCTGCAAAAGCAGGTGCCGCAAAGCTGAAAACAAATAGAAGCACAAGCGTTAAGGAAACAATCTTTTTTAATGCGTTCATAGTAATATCTCCCATTTAACACAATATATCTAATTTATAAACAATCGGGCAGAAATAGTCAATATCAAATGTCTAAATTGAATATAGATTTAAAAAATATATATTATTGACATGAATATATGACGGTGATATTGTTAGTTTATAATACAATCAAGGGGGTATACTCATGGAAAACAAAGCAACTGTATATGTACGGCATCTCAATGCGCCTCATCAGGAAGAAAGCTTAACCAAGTTCATGCCCTTGAACGAGGCAATGAAAAAGGAAGTCAAGGAAGCCGTCTACGAGCTGTTTGACAAGGCAGGCGGCGAAAAGCTGCTCAAGGAAAGCAAGGAAGTTTTCATTAAGCCCAACGGCATTGACGGTCAGCCCTACTGCTACACCCGTCCCGAGCTTGTGGAAGCCGCCATTGAATATTGGAACGAGCACGGCGCAAAGAAGGTATATCTCTTCGAAAACTCCACTCAGTCCAATGCAACACGTCTTGTCTACGCCGTAACCGGCTATGACAAAATCTGCAAGCGCACCGGTGCAAAGCCCGTTTATCTCGACGAGGACGAGCAGGTCAAGTTTGAGTTTAAGGGTCGTCCTTCCATAAAAGACGATGCAGACGGATATCAGAACTGCTCCTTCGATATGCCGAAGTTCGTTGTTGACAATCTTATTAAGAATAAGGACAAGAATCTCTACATAAGCCTGCCCAAGCTGAAGACTCACTCCATGGCAGGTGTAACCCTCGGTGTAAAGAATCAGTGGGCATTCCCCTGCCAGACTGCCCGCGGCTTTGACCACAACTACAATCTGCACTACAAGCTGATTGACGTTCTGAGCTATGTCCGTCCCGACTTCACCATTCTTGAGGGTGTTGAGGGTACCATTTACGGTCACTATCCCGTAACCGCACTTGCCGACACTGCTGTTCTGCCTCTTAAGGTTCTTGTTGCAGGTGCAAACGTCGTTGCCACCGACATGGTTGGCGCACGCATCTACGGTCTGACGCTTGACGATGTTCCCCATCTGAAGCTTGCCGTGGAAAAGGGATATTCCGACGGCGTTCAGAGCCTTGACGACATTGACATTCAGGGCGACATCTCCATGTACAACACCAAGTATCCTACTGACCTCTACGACTGCTATCCCCCCGATGTCAAGGTCATCAAGGGCAAGGAGCGCTGCTGTAAGCAGGGCTGCCAGAACAACCCCCTCACCCTTCTCCAGATTCTCTATAATGACCATCAGGGCAAGGGCGGCTGGACAATGGTAATGGGCAAGGGCCACGACCCTGAGGAAATCGATGCCATCGAGGGCAAGGTGCTCATCGTCGGCGACTGCGCCATAAACGAAGTGGGTGACCGCCTCATTCAGCGCCTCGGCAAGAAGAACGTATATCTCAGCCACAAGTGCAACAGTTTGGCCGATTCCGCTGCGGCAATGTTCCATCTCATGGACGTTGACCCCATGGTATTCGTTCCCATCAATCCCGTAAAGGCTCTGTGGTGCCTGACGCTTTCCAAGCTCAACGGCTCCACCGCGCTTGTACCCAATCCCTTCTCAAATAAGTTTAAAACCGTATAATTCGAGGAAATTCCTATGACAGCAATCATGACAGTAATCGGGCCTGACCGCGTCGGCATCGTTGCCGCAGTCAGCAATCTTCTCGCATCTCTGAACATCAACATTCTCGATATCAACCAGACAATCATGGGCGGTATCTTCACCATGACTCTCTATGTTGACATCAAGGATGCAAACCGTCCCTTTGAGGAGATTAACTCCACCATGACGGTTTTCGGTGAAAAGGAAAATCTCTCCGTACGCATTCAGCGTTCAGAAATTTTCACTGCGATGCACAGAATTTAAGTCGAGGTACGGCACATGCTTAATCAGTCAGACATTCTTCAGACGCTGGACATGATAGACAATCAGCATCTGGATGTACGCACCATCACCATGGGCATTTCTCTGCTCTCCTGTGCGGACTCCGATGCAAAAGCCGCCTGCACCAAAATCTATGACAAGATTACCCGTTATGCTGAAAAGCTTGTGGCAACCGGCGAGGCTATCGAGCAGGAGTTTGGCATTCCCATTGTGAATAAGCGCATTTCCGTCACGCCTATGGCGCTTGTAGCCGCCGCTTCAGAAACAAATGACTATGTGCCCTTTGCCGTTGCGCTGGACAAGGCGGCGAAAACCTGCGGCGTTAACTTCATCGGCGGTTTTTCAGCTTTGGTGCAGAAGGGATTTTCCGCTGCAGACCGCAAGCTGATTGCCGCAATACCCGAGGCACTTGCCTCCACCGACATGGTCTGTTCCTCCGTCAATGTGGGCTCCACTAAGGCGGGCATCAACATGGACGCAGTAGCCGAAATGGGCCGCATCGTAAAAAAGACCTCAGAGCTTACCGCCGACAGAGGTGGCTTTGGCTGTGCAAAGCTTGTTGTTTTCTGCAATGCCGTTGAGGATAATCCCTTCATGGCAGGCGCTTTCCACGGTGTCGGCGAGCCCGAAAAGGTCATCAATGTGGGCGTTTCCGGTCCCGGTGTTGTTCATCACGCTCTCAAGGGTATAAAGGGCATGCCCTTTGATACTGTTGCCGAAACGATTAAAAAGACCGCGTTTCAGGTCACGCGCATGGGACAGCTTGTTGCGCAGGAGGCGTCGCGCCGTCTGGATACTCCCTTCGGCATAGTTGACCTCTCCCTTGCCCCTACTCCCGCTCAGGGTGACAGCGTTGCAAGGATTCTTGAGGAAATGGGCCTTGAGGTCTGCGGCACCCACGGCACCACCGCCGCGCTGGCCCTGCTGAACGACGCCGTGAAAAAGGGCGGCATCATGGCCTCCGGCCATGTGGGCGGGCTGTCCGGCGCCTTCATCCCCGTCAGCGAGGACGAGGGCATGATCGCCGCCGCCGAGGCCGGCACGCTTGCCGTTGACAAGCTGGAGGCCATGACCTGCGTCTGCTCCGTGGGACTCGACATGATCGCCGTCCCGGGTGAAACGAGCGCTGAGACGATCTCCGCCATCATCGCGGACGAGGCCGCCATCGGCATGGTGAACAGCAAGACC
>JAZRVW010000003.1:0-39976 GCA_045599385.1 Oscillospiraceae bacterium
CCCTGATATTTTTTCAGGACGCCGCCCTCAATCACAAAGTCCTTCTGGTTAACAACGTTGACCGTTCCTGCGGTGATATTGACTGTGTTCTGAATGTAGTTATGAACAATTGCATCCTTCATGACAGAGCTTACGCCGCAATACTTGCATGTTAAAATTGAATCCTCGGAATTAGCTTCAAGCTGTGCCCCACAGCTTGGACACATCAGCGGAATAATAGGCATTGTCGTTTCTCTCTTTCTTGTATTTTTGATTATGTTTTAAATTAAAAACCAACACGCAAAATTTCTCAAAATGTGTAAGGGGTAAAAATCTCCACGGCTTTAGCCTGCGGGGAACGGCGCGGATTGCCACGTTGCTTTGCTCCTCGCAATGACAGAGTATTTTGAGTTCAGCGCAATACGGGCGAGCAATGCTCGCCCCTACGGATTTTCACCATTTCGGCGGGAGCAAGCCCCCGCCCTACGCGTTTTTTTGTTTATTGCTTATGTATTAATCCCAGAGCTTTTCGGGATATATGCCCTCTGACTTCATCTTTGCGATTGCCGCCTTTACGGAGTCAAGATCCTCACGGTAGGTCATGCCGTACCAGGTTTCGTCGCAATCAAGGACACGCACGGTGGCAAATCCCTCCTTGAGCTGCTCATCGGCAACAAAGGGCAGGAAATACTCGCACTTCTTCGGATTTTCCTCAAGTCCTCTGTCCAGGAACGCGGGGAAGCGCGCCTCAAGCTCCTGAAGCATCTGCTGTGAGAAGCCCCAGAAATTCATGGAAACGGGAGTATTGCCCGAAATATGCTCAAAGGTAACGCCGTCCTCGGTAAATGCCGCGTCCTCGCCGCGCTTTTCAATGTGCGTGCGCTCGGTGATGTCCGTGAGATATCCGTTTTCAACAGAGCATACACCGCGGGAAACGTGACCGTTTTCCGTTACGGTATTGCGCAGGCGGTAGGCCACCATGGCATATTCGGAGGCTGGTCTGTCTTCCTTCAGGAAGCTGTAAATCGCCTCGTAGGCGCCCTTGCCGTAGAAGTCATCGGCATTGATTACGGCAAAGGGACCGTCCACAACGTCCTTGCAGCAGAGCACCGCATGGCCCGTACCCCAGGGCTTTTCACGTCCCTCGGGAACCTCATAGCCCTCGGGAAGCTTGTCAAGCTGCTGGAAAACGTACTTCACCTGAAAATACTTTTCCATGCGGCTGCCCACAGCGGCCATGAAGCTTTCCTCAATTTCATGCTTAATGATGAAAGCAATCTTTTTGAAGCCCGCTCTGCGTGCGTCAAAAAGGGAAAAATCAATAATGGCATGGCCGAAATCGTCAACGGAGGTAATCTGCTTAAGTCCTCCGAAACGGCTGCCCATACCTGCAGCCATTATCACAAGTGTCGGCTCCTGCATAATCACTTGGTGAGGTCCAGCTCGTTTATGCCCATGGCAACGGACATATCACGAATGGCGGCATAGGTCTTTTCCTGGGCGAAGGGAATGCAGTCCTGCATGAGCTCATTGCTCATTTCGGTGACCTCATCGGGAACCTTGATTACGGTTTCCGTGGTGATATCAAACACAAAATACTGCTGGGTCTCCTCAAAAATTTTTGTGTTCAGATAAATATAAACATATCCGCACCACTCGTCCGGGGTTTTTGCGGTTACGCGGCTTTCGGCCTTAAGACCGAGCTCAGCGCCCATTCCCGTGTCAAGCTTATAGTTGACGTTTACGGTTTTGAAATCTATTACTTCATATTCCATATTTTCATCTCCTGATGTTTTGTTCGGTTTTTCTATTTTAAACCATAGCATGCAAAAATACAACTCACATAGAATAAAAAATCCGCTCACGCGATATACGCAGAGCGGATTTTTTATGCCTTCTTAAAGCACCAGCATAAGCACGCCGACAACAACGCCGACTGCAATCAGAGTGATAATGCCCTTCTTGCCGGGCTTCTTGATTTTCACGGGTGCTATGAACGCAACGCCGTTTACAAGAATAAGCAGGGTGTAGAGCACCGCAAAGCACTCGGTGCTGAGGGAGTTTCTGAAGCAGAATGCAAGTGCAACTATCAGCGGAGATACGCTGATTGGCACGCCTTCGTAGTACTTGCGCTTACCGGTTTCAACTTTCTGTCGGGTTTCCTCGGTAACGTTAAAATAGGCAAGTCTGATAAGGCCGGCCAGAGCGAAAAATGCGAGGATTGCAATCTGCCACCAGGCTGTTGCGCCGATGCAGTAGCCGATGATTGCGGGAAATACGCCGAAGCATACGACGTCAGCAAGGGAGTCAAGCTGAATGCCGTAGCTCTTTTCCTCGTCGGTGCGGTCCTTCTTGGTACGGGCAACCATACCGTCGAACATATCGCACAGTCCGGAGAAGAGGAGGCAGACCACCGCGACAATAATCTTGCCGTCAATTGCAAAGCTGATACCGACAACGGAGGATATCATGCTCAGGTAGGTCAGCCACACGGTGTAATTGTAAAAGCCGATCAAATGAAACATCTCCAAAAATATTTTGCTTTAGTTTTACAAACTAAACAAAAGAATTATAACAAAATTAACGACGCTTGACAAGTGCATTCGACAGCAATTTATCAAGGAAATATACAAAATTCAGCTATACATTCTGTTGATTTTCTGTTATAATGCTAAATGTAGCCAAAAAAATTCACAAGGAGGATACCACTATGACTCCTAATGACGAAAAATATGGGCTTTATCTGCAAATCCTCAAGGAAGAGCTCATACCCGCCATGGGTTGTACCGAGCCTATCGCAATGGCATACGCCGCAGCCAAGGCAAGAGCCGTTCTCGGCGCACTTCCCGAGAAGGTTGATATTGTCATAAGCGGCAACATCATTAAAAATGTAAAGAGCGTTGTTGTTCCCAACACAGGCGGCATGAAGGGTATTGCCGCGGCAGTTGCAGTCGGTATTGCTGTGGGTAACGCCGACAAGCAGCTTGAGGTCGTTGCAGACGTCAAGGAAGAGGAAGTTCACCTTGTTGCCGAATTTATGGACACCTGCGAAATGACCGTTCAGAAATCCCAGAGTCCCAAGCTTCTGGACATTGACCTGACTCTCTACAAGGGCAGCGAATACGTCCGTCTCCGCATTACCGATTTCCACACAAACATCATGTACATAGAGAAAAACGGCGAGGTTCTGCTTGACAAGGGCATGGGTGAAGATGCCTCCTGCGAAACCGACCGCAGCGTACTTAACGTAAAGGAAATCGTTGAGTTTGCCGAGTGCGTAAAGCTTGAAGACGTCAGCGAAATGCTGGAAAAGCAGATTGAGTACAACTACGCAATCTCCGAGGAAGGTCTTAAGGGCGATTACGGCGCAGCCATCGGCAAGACGCTGCTTGCCACCCGCGGTGACGATATACGCACCAAAGCACGCGCTCAGGCCGCCGCAGGTTCTGACGCCCGTATGAGCGGCTGTGAGCTTCCCGTTGTCATTGTTTCCGGCAGCGGCAATCAGGGCATGACCACTTCCCTGCCCGTTATCGTTTACGCAAAGGAAATGGGCGTAAGCCACGAAAAGCTCCTTCGCGCTCTTGTTGTGGCAAACCTCATCACCATTCATCAGAAAACACCTATCGGCAGACTTTCCGCCTTCTGCGGCGCCATTTCCGCAGGCTGCGGTGCCGCCGCAGGCGTTGCATGGCTGGTTGACGGCTCCGTCGAGGCGGTTTCCGCCACCATCGTAAACGCTCTCGGTATGATTTCCGGCACTGTCTGTGACGGTGCAAAGCCCTCCTGCGCCACCAAGATTGCCTCCGCTGTTGAGGCAGGTCTGCTGGGCTTCGACCTTTACCAGAACGGCCACGGTCTCAAGGGCGGCGACGGCATTCTGAAGGCCGACGTTGAAAAGACCATTCAGAGCGTTGGTCAGCTTGCCCGCGAGGGTATGCGTCAGACCGACAGCGAAATTCTCGACATCATGCTTGCCGACTGATAAAAAAATTAAGACGGGTACTTCGGTACCCGTCTTTTTATTCTGCTATTTTATCCGCGTAGTCCATAAGCTCCCGCTCACCCTCGATTTCACAGGGATTGGGATACTTTGCCGCCGCCTTTTCAAAGGCGGCTTTTTTCTCAGATGCCTGCTGAGGATTCTTTTCATAGAGCAGAGCAACGGCATACTCCGTGCGCAGTATACTCGGATTTGTTTTCATGCTGCGCATGAATTTCTTTAGCTCGTCCGTATAATGCTTTTCCGCACTTTCCGTATCTCCGTTTACAAGGCTCACAAAGACAAGCTCGTTTTTCAGAACAGACTCATATATGGGGTTAAGGCTGCCTTTTCTGAGTATTCTCTCCGCCTCGGACTTTGCGTCATCAAAGCGCATTTCGTCCATAAGTCGATTTACTCGCAGTATGGCAGCGCCGCACATAATCGGATTTTCAAGATCCTCGGTTTCAGTCCTTGCAAACCACGCCGCAGGCATATTTTTAAGCCGCGTTCCCATGCTTATGTAAGCATTCACCGCAAGCTGAGTCCACAAAGCACCCACAGCCGCAGGATTTTTCCGCATATTCATGAGGTTGCTACCGTCATTATAGCCGTTTTTCATGGGAACGGCATTAATGATTGCCAGCGCAACGCCCACAAGGGCAAGAACGGCAAACACCACCCAGACTATAGGGCAGGCTTCAAAGGCAAGGCTCAAAGCGGCAAAAATTCCGCTGAAAAACAAATTCATCAGTACGCCGCCGAGATTATACAGCGCAACGGGCATTTTACCGTCAATCAGCTTCGGCGGAGCCATGAGGCACTGGCCCGCAGTTCCCGCGATTTTCATTCTGCCGCACTTTATTCTGTCGCCGTCCTTCTGCCATATAAAGCCCAGTATTCTGAAGGATACGAACTTATAGCCCGACAGCAGACCGCCAACCATGTGTCCGGCCTCGTGAATTACGGTGTGCAGCAGTACGCTGAGACACAGCATCAGAATGACAAAGACCATATACAGCGCAAATGAAATGTTCACGCCCATGGCTTCCTTGCAGTGAATTACGATAAGGCCCACCGCAGCGCCCAAAAGCAAATATACTACGGTGTTTAATAAATCGCCCAGTTTTTTCATTCGTACTCACCGCCGCCGATAAATTCGCGGATAAGCGCATCGGGGGCAACAAGCTTCTCATCAATTGTGCCGAAAAGCTGGAGTGCGGGAAGCACCTTGCGGAGCTCATCATAGCGGCCGATACCCTCGGGAATGGAGGAAAACAGCTTTGTGGCGGTTTCGTTCATGACCGCAAGCTCATAGGGGAAGGAGGAGTCAAACTGGAAGTTTGCCTTGTTCTTGAAGGGAGAGATGTTGGAAATCTCACCTCTGCGCACGTTTGCCCACATGGCGATGGTTTCGGCGGGGTCGGCACCTCGGAAGTTATAATCGCGGACGGTTCTGCGCACAAGGCGGAACCAGGTTCCCTTGAACACCACGGAGCCGTTGAACTCCACATTGCTTCTTGCGGAGATATACAGCTTGAAGGCATCGGGGTGCTTTTCCGTAATCATGTCATTCAGAGCGTGAATGCCCTCAAAAACAACGATTTCGTCCTTTTTGAGCTTGATTGACTTGGAAGGCTCAAGAATGCGCATCTGACGTGAAAACTCGTACTTGGGAACAAAGATGCGCTTGCCCTCGGCAAGCATATCAAAATGCTCGTTTAAAAGCTCCATGTCAAGACACAGGGGTGACTCAAGGTCAATGTCCCCCTCGGGAGTTCTGGGTGCGGTTTTGGGGTCGACGGTCTTGAAATAATCGTCCATACCTACATAGTGGGCGTGGACACCGCGGCGCTCAAGCTCCTCGCTTATCTTTCTCGCCGTTGTGGTTTTGCCGCTTCCAGAAGGACCCGACAGAAGCACAATGGGACTTACGTCCTTGTTTTTGATTATCATGTCCGCAGCCTTTTCAACCCGCTTTGCATAGATTTCGTCGCACTCTTCAACGAAGCCCTTGGGATCTGCTACGGTGCGGAAGTTAATATCATTAAGTGAATAAGCCATTTTCAGTCCTCCTGACTGTTATAAAAATCAATGATGCCCTGCTTTGCCTCGCAGGTTTTGTCGATATTATTTATATACTCCATGGGGTATTTAGGAGCAAAAATCCTTATGCTTTTGCCGCCGTTTCGCGCCACAAGCTTCGTTGAGCCGCCTCCGCCCATTGCAACGATTGAGCACAGCTCCTCCATTATGCACACGTTATAAAGGTTTACATAATTTTTCTTTGTCCAGCCCACATTTTCAAAGCCGCCCGACATGAATTTCTGTCGGTAGAGGTAATAGGGGGCATAATCAGCGTTTCTGAGCTTCTCCCCCGCTATGTCAAGCATTCTGCCTACCTCAACGGCAGTGGGAATTGCGCTTCCCTCAAGGCTTATGCGTGAGCCCTTTTTCAGCGAAAGTGTGTGAACGGTGATGTTTTCGGGCTCAAGGGCGAGAACGGTGTTCAGAGTATCCTCAAAGCCCTCCACCGTATCTGTGGTGAGCCCCGCGATCAAGTCCATGTTTACCGCCATGCCGCCCACCTTACGCACCAGCGCCAGCGCATCAACGATGTCCTGTGCGCTGTGCTTTCTGCCGATTGCCTCAAGAACGGAGTCTCTCATGGTCTGGGGATTTACGCTTACTCTGTCAACACCGTGGGCTCGGAGAACTCGGAGCTTTTCCTCGGTTATGGTGTCGGGACGTCCCGCCTCAACGGTATATTCACGCAGAGCGGAGAGGTCAAATTTTTCCTCAAGCCGTGAGCAGAGGCGCTCAAGCTGCTGAGGATTCAGCGTTGTGGGCGTACCGCCGCCCATATATATTGATATGACGCGAAGCCCCAGTTTATTTATCGCATCGGCAACGGCATCGACCTCTTTAATAAGTGCGTCCATGAACGGAAAAATGAGCTTCATGCTCTTTTCAACGGACTGGCTTACAAAGCTGCAGTAATTGCATCTTGTGGGGCAGAAGGGTATGCCTACATACAGGCATATATCCTTTTCCTCAAGGGAGTTTTCGATTTCCCTTGTGACGAGAGAGGTATCGCGGCAGAGTGCGGCGCGCTCGGGCGTTACGTCATATTCGGTTATAAAGCGGTGCATGGCCGTGTCCGCATCGGCATTTTCCATGAGGTTTGTGAAAACCTTGCCCGGACGCACACCCGTAAGAGCTCCCCATGCAGGTTTCTGATGTCCGGAGGAAAGTGAGGCGCGGTAAAATGCGTTTTTAAGCGCACGCTGACACAGCTTGTCCCGGGAAATATCGTCGGTAATAAGCTCTTTTTTGAAGGCGCTTCTGCCCTGCCATGCTTTTCCCTCAAGCACCAGCTTACAGCTTGCGGTTACAAACCTTTCGCCGCAGGAAAGGCGAAGCTCGGCGCGGTCGCCCTCGGGGCTGCCCTCGGGATATTCGGGGCGCTCATTGGGATAAAGCGTCAGAAGCATCTGCTCGGCAGCATATTTATAATCATGTCCGTGAAGATAGAGTTTCACGAGAACACTCCTTTATATTTATGTATATTATTATTTTATCATATTTTTCAGCTAATTACAATTACACCCGAATTTTCGTAAAACTTCAAAAGGCAATCTGCAAAAAACACAAAAAAGCCGTCTGATTTTACATCTGAGAATTAATTAGTGACCATTTTCGGCTTTTGCGGTTTACAAACCGGCTCAAATGTGGTTAAATATTATTCATAATGCGATAATATCGATTTGCATTAATATTTAGGAGGAAAATATAATGGTAAAATTTGCAGACAGAATGAATCTTCTTAAAGGTTCCGCAATCCGCGAGCTTCTGGCTCTTGCCAACAAGCCCGAAATTCTTTCTTTCGCAGGCGGTATGCCCGCTCCCGAACTCTTCCCCGTTGAAAAGATCAAGGCAGCTACCAATGCTGTTCTCGACGAGCAGGGCGAAGTTGCTCTCCAGTACTCCAGCACCAACGGCTTCGAGCACTTCCGTCAGCAGATTGCCGACCGCATGGCAGCAAAGCTTCAGATTAAGACCTCTGCTGACAACATTCTGGTAACCTCCGGTTCCCAGCAGGGCCTTGACTTCTCCGCTCGCGTATTCGTAAACCCCGGCGACACCGTCATCATTGAGAGCCCCTCTTACCTCGGCGCACTCAACGCATTCAAGGCTTGCGAGCCCAACTTCGTTGCTATCCCCACCGACGACAACGGCATGATTATGGAAGAGCTGGAAAAGGTTCTTGCCACCGACGACAAGGTCAAGATGATCTACGTTATTCCCGACTTCCAGAATCCCTCCGGCCGCACCTGGCCCATGGATCGTCGTGAGAAGTTCATGGAAATCGTAAACAAGTACGAAGTTCCCGTTATCGAGGATAACCCCTACGGCGAGCTCCGCTTCGAAGGCGAGTACCTCCCCGCACTCAAGAGCATGGACACCAAGGGCCTCGTAGTATTCCTCGGCACCTTCTCCAAGATCTTTGCTCCCGGCTACCGTCTCGGCTGGGTCTGCGCTGACGGCGAGATCCTCCAGAAGTACAACTTCCTTGCTCAGGCAGCTTCCCTGCAGCCCTCCACCGATGCACAGCTCGTTTGCTCCAAGTTCATCGATATGTTCGACCTGGACGAGCACGTTGCAACCATCAAGGAAAACTACAAGAAGCGCCGCGACGCAATGATCAACACCATGGAGCGTGAGTTCCCCCCCGAAGCAAAGTTCACCCACCCCAACGGCGGTCTGTTCACCTGGGTTGAGCTCCCCGACTACATCGACACCAAGGTTATGGCTGACGAGTGCCTGAAGTACAACGTGGCATACGTTCCCGGCGAAGGCTTCTTCCCCTACGGCGAGCAGAAGAACTGCCTGCGTCTGAACTACTCCAAGCTCAACGAGGCCGACATCGAGAAGGGCATGACCATTCTTGCAAACGTCATCAAGGCAAACCTCAAGTAATCATCTACATATCAAAAAGGCTGTTTCTTTTGAAACAGCCTTTTTCTTTTGAACACCGTGTGTATTTTACACGTTTACTCACCTTGTTTTGACAAAAATGCAAAAATTGTCATAACATTTTGCAAAAAAGTGTTGCATTGCTCAATGCTGCATGATATATTATTAACAGACAAACATTTGCTGATTATCAATTAACAGCGCAGACCATAAGACTGCCCCCCCGCGGTCTTCCCCCCGGTGCAGAAATGCCCGGGGGTTTTTTATTTTTTTAGATACGGTGCAGCGCTTCATATAGTCGATACTGCAATTGCCCGACCGGTGACAACTTAGAATGTTTTATTGCACTCGCGCTCTTTTTAGTTACGGCGCAGCGCTTTATGTAATCGTTACTGCAATTGCCCGACCGGTAATAGCTCAAAATGTTTTATTGCACTCGCACTCATTTTAGCGACGGTGTGTCGCTTTTCTAAGTTAGCGTTTCGGATTCCGATGGGCAAATTCAACAAACCTTCTAACGCAAAAATCAAAATTCCGTGATTTTTTCCAAATGTTATCAATTCAGCTTGACATTCATACTTTTTTGGTATAAATTGCGTCTTGGTAAAAGCAATGAAGAGAAGAGTAAGTTGCACGGAACGCCACAGAGAGTCCCCGTTTGCTGAGAGGGGACGCGGAAAATGTGACCGAACATGGCCTCGGAGCTGCGCAGTCGAGCATTTTGTCAGGCTGCGATGGGACCGCCCATTACAGCGGCAGAGTGTGACGGCACTCGTTGAGGTCTGTACCGTGAGGTGCAGATAAAGTAAGGTGGTAACACGAAGTATTCACATACTCTCGTCCTTGCATTTTCATGTAAGGGACGGGGGATTTTTTATGCCTTTAGCCTCCGTTCCAAATCGATTTCAGGAGGTATCTGTTATGAAAAAAGGTAACGCAAAAGCTCTTATCCCCATTGGAGTATTCCTTATTCTCTATCTCGGTCTGGGAATACTTTTCGAGTATGTGCTTAAAATCCCCATGGGCTTTTACAGCATTCCCATTGTTGTTGTTTTTCTTATTGCTCTGCTTGTGGCCTGTCTTCAGAACAAGGCACTCAAGTTTGATGATAAGCTTGTACTCATGGGCAAAGGTGTCGGAGATAAAAACATTATCATCATGATTTTAATCTTCATGACCGCCGGCATTTTCGTCGGCGTAGTAGGCCGCAGCAGCGCTCAGAGTGTTGCATATTTTCTGCTTGACCTCATTCCAGCGAAATTCGCGGTTGCGGTGCTGTTTGTTGTAAGCTGTTTCGTTTCCATTGCCATGGGCACCTCGGTAGGCACTATCACCCTCATCACTCCCATAGGCGTTGCGGTATCCGCCGCCTCGGGCTTTGATCTTGCGCTGTGCGTTGCAACTGTCATGGGCGGTGCCATGTTCGGTGACAACCTCTCCTTTATTTCCGACACCACCATTGCCGCCTGCAACGGTCAGGGCTGTGAGATGAAGGACAAGTTCCGCGAGAATTTCCATATTGCCTTCCCCGCCGCGCTTGTAACCCTCGCGCTTATCATTGTTTTCTCCCTCAGCACCTATGAAGGTCACGCAGTTGTGGGCGAATACAACCTCATTCAGATTATTCCCTATATTCTTGTTCTCATCGGCGGCATTGTGGGCATAAACGTATTCGCCGTTCTTCTCATCGGCATCGTTTCGGGCGCGGCAATCATGCTGGCAACCGGTGCAACTGCCGCCACCGACCTGCTTGCCAATATGGGCAGCGGTGCTGCCGGAATGTTTGAAACCACCATGGTTGCAATTCTCGTTGCCGCAATCTGCGCTCTCATCAGAGAGTTCGGCGGCTTTGAGGCTCTGCTTCACGGCATAAGGAAGATTTTCAAGGGCAAAAAAGGCGGTCAGCTGGGTATGGGACTGCTTGTTGGGGCCATGGACATTGCCACGGCGAACAACACCGTTGCCATTGTTATCGCAAACCCCATTGCAAAGGAAATGGCAGAGGATTACGGCGTTTCACCCCGCAAGACCGCGTCCATACTCGACACCTTCTCCTGCGTATTTCAGGGCATTATACCCTACGGAGCGCAGATGCTTGTTGCTATCTCCGCCGCGGCAGAGCTCGGATACGGAGTTTCCGCATTCGATATTATTCCGAAGCTGTTCTATCCCTTTGTTCTGCTTATCTCTTCCCTGCTCTTCATTTTCCTTATCCCCGAAAAGACAGCAAAGTAATATTTGTATCTTACTTGAATGTTCTCCGCATCTATGGTAAATTAGCACCATAAAGCTAACAAAGGAGATTGACTATGGTTATAGGAACTAAGGGCAAAATCGAAACCGTTGTAAACGATACAAACACCGCGAAGTTCGCAGGCAGCGGCTCCCTCGATGTTTTCGCCACACCCAGCATGATTTGTCTCATGGAGCAGGCGGCTCAGGCCTCCGTTTCCGAATACCTTGAAAACGGTCAGGGCACCGTAGGCACTAAAATTGAGGTCACTCACGATTCGGCAACGCCCCTCGGCATGAAGGTTTGGGCGGAGAGCGAGCTTGTGGAGGTTGACCGCCGCAGACTCGTCTTTGAGGTTGCGGCATACGACGAGTGCGGCCTTATCGGCAAGGGCAGGCATGAGCGCTTCATCATTGAAAACGAAAAGTTCCTTTCCAAAGTAAACGCAAAGGCGGAGAAAAAATGAAAAAGTTTATTGTTTTAATCGGCAACTACGGTTCGGGCAAAACAGAGATTGCAATTAACCTTGCGGTGAAATCCGCAGACAAGGGGCTCAACACCCTCGTCATTGACCTTGACAAAGTTAACGACTACTTCCGTATGTCCGACCGCGTTGACGTGCTTTCCGAAAAGAAGGTCAACCTTGTTTCCCCCACCTTCGCAGGTCAGGGTGTAACCCCCAGCAATATGTCCGCGGCGGTTGCCTCCGCTTTTGCCGGTGACTGGGACCTCTGCATTTTCGACGTTGGCGGCGATGCCGCAGGCGCAATGAGTCTCGGCCGCTACCATACCGACTTCATGGCGCTTGAGCCCGGTCAGCTTGAGGTTTACGACATCGTGAACGTTTTCCGTCCCATGTCCGAAAGCCCCGAAAAAATCATCAAGCTCAAGGAGGAAATGGAAAGCTTCGCACGTCTTGAGGTTACGGGCTTTGTCAACAACTCCAACCTTCTCAACTATTCCAGCGCCGACGATATCCGTCAGGGCTACGAGGTGCTGAAGGCAACCAGTAAGCTTACGGGCATTCCCGTAAAGCACACAACCGGACGCGCCTGCTTCGTGGAGGAGTTCCTGAAAGACGGACGTGACGAAAAGTACATCGGTGAACCCATCGGTCTTGAAACCTATATGCACAGAAGCTGGGAAGCCTTCACCAAGCTCGGTCTGTAATAAAAAAGACACCCGACAGGGTGTCTTTTTTTATTATTTCTTTTTCTTTCCGAAGATGTTTTTTCCCTCGTGCTCTTCGCCCATGGCTGCGGCGAACTGGCGGAGAAGCTCCTTCTGATTTCCGTTGAGGTTCTTGGGAACGACAACACGAACGGAAATGAACTGGTCGCCTCTGCCCTGTCCGCGCAGGAAGGGAATGCCCTTTCCTTTAAGACGGAACATGCTGCCCGTCTGGGTTCCCTCGGGAATGCTCAGCTTGACCTTGCCGTCAAGGGTGGGGACTTCAATTTCCGCACCCAGAACAGCCTGGGCATAGGAAATGTCCTGCTCCATCATTACGGTTGCACCCTCGCGCTCAAAAATGGCGTGGGGCTGAACGATTACGGTTACGCGAAGGTCGCCGCTGGGACCGCCGTTGAGACCCGCATCACCGCCGCCGCGCTTGGAAATTGTCTGTCCGTCGTCGATGCCGGCGGGAATCTTGACCTCTTCCTTGTGCTGACGTCGAATGCTGCCTGCTCCGCGGCAGTTCTTGCAGGGAGAATGTATGATTTTGCCGCGTCCCTTGCACTTTGTGCAGGCGCTGGGGCTCTGCACCATGCCGAAGGGTGTGCGCTGGGTATTCATGACGGTGCCGCTGCCCTTGCAGTCGGGGCAGACCTCCGCCGTGGTACCCTCAGCACAGCCCGTGCCCTTACAGTCGGGACACTGCTCCACGCGGGAAATAAATATGTCCTTTACGGTTCCGAAGGCCGCTTCCTCAAACTTTACGGTTACGTTGGTGCGGATATCGTTGCCCTTGCGGGGTGCATTGGGATTTGCTCTCTGACCGCCGAAGCCGCCGCCGAACATATCGCCGAAGATGTCACCGAAGATATCACCGAAACCGCCGAAGCCGCCAAAGCCCCCGAAACCGCCGCCGCCAAAGCCCTGATTCGGATCAAAGGCCGCATGGCCGAACTGGTCATACTTCTTGCGCTTATCCTCATCGGAAAGCACCTCATAAGCCTCGTTTGCCTCCTTGAAGCGCTCCTCGCAGGTCTTGTCGCCGGGGTGCAGGTCGGGGTGGTTTTCCTTGGCAATTTTTCTGTATGCTTTTTTGAGTTCATCGGCGCTGGCGTCCTTGCTTACACCCAGCACCTCATAATAGTCTCTTTTTTCTGCCATATTGCTACCTCTGCAAACGCCTGTTCTGCTCTTCGGCAGACAAGGACAAAACCGACAAGAGCAGATTGAGTAATGATTTTGCGCCGTAAAAAGACACTTTCCTGCAGGAATACTTTGTGTATTTCAAAGGGAAGTAACGAATTTACGGCACATAAATCATCTCAAAATGCCGCCGTCGGTTCAGGCCGCGTTTGCCTTAAAAATTACTTGTCGTCGTCAACTACGGTGTAGTCTGCATCGTAGTAGTCCTGACCGCCGCTGCCGCAATCACCGCTGCAGTTGGGGTCGCAGCCTGCGCCTGCCTGGCTGGGATCAAAGCCTGCAGCCTGTGCTGCCTGATACATCTTTTCAAACACGTCGGTGAGGTCCTTGGTTGCGCTCTTGATTGCTTCGGAATCGGTGCCCTGAAGTGCGGTCTTCAGTGCGGAGAGCTTGCCCTCGATTTCGCTCTTCAGCTCTGCGGGAGCCTTGTCGCCCATCTCGGACAGAGTCTGCTCGGTCTGGTATGCGATCTGCTCGCCCTGGTTGCGAACGTCAACCTCTTCCTTGCGCTTTGCGTCCTCTGCGGCGAACATCTCGGCTTCCTTGACTGCCTTGTCGATGTCTTCCTTGGACATATTGGTGGAGGAGGTGATGGTGATGTGCTGCTCCTTGCCGGTGCCGAGATCTTTTGCGGAAACGTTTACGATGCCGTTTGCGTCGATATCGAAGGTGACTTCGATCTGGGGAACACCGCGGCGTGCCGGTGCTATGCCGTCGAGGTTGAAGTTGCCGAGGCTCTTGTTGTCGCGTGCCATTTCGCGCTCGCCCTGGAGTACGTTGATGGTAACTGCGGTCTGGTTATCCGCTGCGGTGGAGAACACCTGGCTCTTCTTGGTGGGAATGGTGGTGTTGCGCTCGATAAGGCGGGTGCATACGCCGCCGAGAGTTTCAAGACCGAGTGACAGAGGAGTTACGTCCAGAAGAAGAATGTCGTTTACTTCGTGGTTCAGAACGCCGCCCTGGATTGCTGCGCCGATTGCAACGCATTCATCGGGGTTGATGCCCTTGAAGCCTTCCTTGCCGGTGAGAGTCTTGACCATATCCTGAACTGCGGGGATACGGGAGGAACCGCCGACCATGAGAACCTTGGAGATTTCGCTTGCGGAGAGACCGGAGTCGCTGAGAGCCTGCTTTACGGGGCCCATGGTCTTCTCAACAAGGTGACGGGTCAGCTCGTTGAACTTTGCGCGGGACAGAGTTACGTCAAGGTGCTTGGGGCCGGTTGCATCAGCGGTGATGTAGGGCAGGTTGATGTTGGAGGTGGTAACACCGCTCAGCTCAATCTTTGCCTTCTCTGCTGCTTCGCGGAGACGCTGCATTGCAATCTTATCGCCGGAAAGGTCAACGCCCTCTGCCTTCTTGAACTCGTCAACGAGATACTTGGTGATGCACTCGTCAAAGTCATCGCCGCCGAGACGGTTGTTGCCTGCGGTTGCAAGAACTTCAACAACACCGTCGCCGATTTCCAGAACGGAAACGTCGAAGGTGCCGCCGCCCAGGTCATAGACCATGATCTTCTGGTCGGTTTCCTTGTCAAGACCGTAAGCAAGTGCTGCGGCGGTAGGCTCATTGATGATGCGCTTTACTTCCAGACCTGCAATCTTGCCTGCGTCCTTGGTGGCCTGACGCTGTGCGTCGGTGAAGTATGCGGGAACGGTGATAACCGCTTCGGTGACGGGAGAGCCGAGATATGCCTCTGCGTCTGCCTTCAGCTTCTGCAGTACCATTGCGGAAATCTCCTGGGGAGTATATGCCTTATTGTCAATGTTAACCTTGTAGTTGGAGCCCATCTCACGCTTGATGGAGGAGATGGTGCGGTCGGGATTGGTGATTGCCTGACGCTTTGCCACCTGACCTACCATGCGCTCGCCGGTCTTTGCCGCAAATGCGACAACAGAGGGAGTGGTGCGTGCGCCTTCTGCGTTTGCGATAACTACTGCTTCGCCGCCCTCAAGAACGGAAACACAGCTGTTGGTTGTACCGAGGTCAATACCTATAATCTTACCCATTGTTTTTTCCTCCTATAGAAAAAGATAAATTATAATGCTTTTTAATATTTCAGTAAGTGATGATTAATGCACAAGGGCAGACTGCATCGGAGCTTACTGTTTATATAATCAGTTCGCAACCTTAACCATTGCGAAGCGAATTACCTTGTCATTAAGTCTGAAGCCCTTCTGGAAGACCTCAACGACTTCGTTTTCACCGCAGGCCTCATCGTCAACGTGCATTACGGCATTGTGCTTTTCGGGGTCGAATTTTTCGCCCATGGCCTCAATTTCGGTGATGCCCAGCTTATCCATTGTGGCAACGAACTGGGTCATTATCATTTCAACACCCTTGCGGTAGGCTTCATCGGCGGTTTCCTGCTTGAGCGCACGCTCAAGATTGTCATACACGGGCAGGAACTTTGTCAGAACATCCGCCTTGATGTCGCCGTAAAGGGATTCCTTTTCCTTCTGACTGCGGCGGCGGAAGTTGTCATACTCGGCGGCAAGGCGGAGATACTTTTCCTTTTCCTCGGCAACTGCCTTTTCAACGGCTTCCTTAACCGCTTCCTTGGAGTCGTTCTTTTTTGTTTCCTTCTTGGTCTTCTTCTCCTTCTTGGGAGCTTCGGCCTTGGGTTCCTCAGGAATTGCTTCTTCCTTTATTTCCTCTGCGGGTGCAGTTTCTTTCTTTTCTTCAGTGCTCATCTATTATGTCCTCTCCCTTGATAATCAGCTTGTTGTGCATGCCCTTCGGCGGTGCCTCACCTCCGTTGAGCCTGCGGGAAAGTCCCGCGGCAAGGAAGCTCAGCTTTGCGGCAACGGTTGAATAATCCATTCGCGTCGGGCCTACAACACCGATGATGCCGCGTGTGTTGTCGCCCATGTCATAGCTTGCTATGACAACGCTTGAGTCCTTGAGCTCCTCTGCAACGTTTTCGGGACCGATAAGCACTCGCACCTCGGAGTCGCCGGGAATCATGTCCGTTGTGTCCCCCGTCAGCAGATGGCCGCCGTCGGCAAGATAGCTCATAAGCCTGTGGGCTTTTTCCGGGTCACGAAACTCGGGCTGGCTTAAAAGCCTTGTCTCGCCCGTCACATAGGCCTCAACCTCGTCACCCTCGGAGAGAATCTCCATAACAAAGGAGGCAATGACTGCCGTAAGACCTCTTGTGTCGTCTGCCGCCCTTTCCGTTGAGGAAATGAGCAGCGGCGTTATCTTATCATTCGTGATGCCCGTGAAGTTTGCGTTAAACAGCACATTAAGCTTCTGAACAAGCCCCGCGTCAACGGAAATCGGCAGATGAATAAGCTTGTTCTTCACCGCATTGTTGGACATCATCACAACAATGATAAACGTGTTGGCGTCGATATAAATAAGGTCAAAGCGCTTTATGGTTGCCGGTGCGTAGGCCGCCATGGCCAACGCGGGATAATCCGTAAGCTGTGAGGCAATTTTGCCAACATCGCTCATCATGTGGTCAAGCTGAATCATCTTGTCGTTGAGGCGGCGGTTAATCTCCTCCGTTTCCTCAAGGGACAGCTTCTGCTTTTCCATAAGCTCGTTGACGTACATTCTGTAGCCCGTGGGGGTGGGAATGCGTCCCGCCGAGGTGTGCGGCTGTTCAAGATAGCCCATGGCGGTGAGCTCCGCAAGCTCGTTGCGGATAGTGGCGGAGCTGCAGCCGAGATTTGCCACAGAGGCAATCGTTTTGCTGCCCACAGGCTCAGCGGTTCTGACATACTCGTCAACAAGCGCCGCAAGTATTCTCTTTTTCCTTTCGCTGATAGCCATAAGCTCTTCCTTTTAGCACTCAGTATGTTTGTGTGCTGGCACTCTTTGCCCTCGAGTGCTAATATAGCATTATTTTCTGCATTTGTCAAGGTTTTTATTCATAAACTCGCGCGTTTATTTATATAATTTCTTCCTCAAAAGTTTTGAAGCATATAAAAAGCCTTGCATTTGCAAGGCTTTTTATATCGAAAATTTTTTAATGCTTAACAAGCAGAAACGGAATTGTAATAATCAGAAGAATTGCGCCCGCCGCAATGAGCAGCAGTCCCCTTGCAGGCTCTTCGGTAATCAGACTGAAGCTTGCGTCTTTGGGGTTTTCGGGATTTATATAGATATCATACCTGTTACCCTTGGTGTAATTTTTCGCGTCAAGCATACCGATATCAAGCTTTGTGCTATAGGCTTTGCCTTTGTATTCAAATTCAAAGCCGGCTCTGAATATGCCGCGGTGATTATATACGGAGGAAGGTGTAATTCCCGTAAATTCGGCGCTGACTTTTTCTCTCTCAAGCGGTTTTTCCTGAGTCTTCAAAACGCCGAAAAGTATGAGCATTGCTGCGATTACAATCCCGAACATATAGCCTCTCCTTATACGGCAACGGTTCATAAGTGCGGTCGATTCGTGAATATACTGTCATTCTGAGCGAAGCGAAGAATCCCCTGTTTTGAAGGAGATTCTTCGTCACTGCGTTCCTCAGAATGACAAGCTTTTCAGCATTTTTATTCAGCGATATTTCTTGCCACATAAACGCCGCTGGCGCTGGCGTGGGACAGGGAGTGGGTTATGCCGCTGCCGTCGCCGATGATGTACAGTCCCTTGTACTGTGTCATGAGGTTTTCGTCAAGCTCAACCTCCATGTTGTAGAACTTGACCTCAACGCCGTAAAGCAGGGTGTCGTCATTGGCGGTACCCGGGGCAATCTTATCAAGGGCGTAAATCATTTCGATTATGCCGTCAAGAATACGCTTGGGAAGCACAAGGCTCAGGTCGCCGGGGGTTGCGCTGAGGGTGGGAGTTACAAGTCCTTCCTCAATGCGTTTTACATTACTGCGTCTGCCGCGGATAAGGTCGCCGAAGCGCTGCACCATTACGCCGCCGCCCAGCATATTTGAAAGGCGGGCGATGCTTTCGCCGTAGCCGTTTGAGTCATTGAAGGGCTCGGAGAAGTGCTTGGAAACAAGCAGCGCAAAATTAGTATTCTCCGTCTGCTTCTCCTTATCCTCATAGCTGTGACCGTTTACGGTGACAATGCCGTTGGTGTTTTCATTGACAACAATGCCGTTGGGGTTCATGCAGAAGGTGCGGACATTATCCTCAAATTTCTCTGTGCGGTAAACGATTTTGCTTTCGTAAAGCTCATCGGTGAGGTGGGAGAAGACAACCGCGGGAAGCTCAACGCGCACGCCGATGTCAACACGGTTGGACTTTGTTCCGATTCCGAGGTTTTTGCACACGGTTTCCATCCACTTACTGCCGCTTCGTCCCACGGAAATCACGCAGTTTTCGCCCTCAAAGTCGCCTTTTTTGGTGCTGACGCGGTAGCCGCCGTCCAATACCTCAATTGCGGTTACGGGGGTGTCAAAGAAAAAGTCTACCTTGTCCCTGAGCTCGTTATAAAGGTTCTGAAGCACCACATAGTTTATGTCGGTGCCGAGATGGCGCACGGAGGCGTCGAGAAGCTTCAGCTTGTTCTGAATGCACAGCTTCTTGAACTGGGAGCCTGCGGTGGAATATAGCTTTGTGCCCTCGCCGCCGTACTGCATATTTATTTCGTCCACATACTCCATGAGCTCGATGGCTTTTTTGCGGCCTATGTACTCGTACAGAGTGCCGCCGAAGTCATTTGTAATATTGTACTTGCCGTCGGAGAATGCGCCTGCTCCGCCGAAGCCGCTCATGATTGAGCAGCTTGGACAGTGAATGCAGGATTTTATCTTATCGCCGTCAATGGGACAGCGGCGCTTTTCAAGGGGGTGGCCCGCCTCAAAAACGGCTATCTTCATTTCGGGATTGAGCTTAATCAGCTCGAATGCGGAGAAAATTCCGCCCGGGCCTGCGCCCACGATTATTGCGTTGTAGTTCATTGGATTTCCTTTTGCGATATGTTTTCTGTATTTTATCAGTTGAGGAAGTCGCGCAGCTTCTTGCTGCGGGAGGGGTGACGGAGCTTGCGAAGCGCCTTTGCCTCAATCTGACGGATACGTTCACGGGTGACATTAAACTCCTTGCCCACTTCCTCAAGGGTGCGGGTACGGCCGTCAATTATGCCAAAGCGGAGCTCGAGTACCTTCTTCTCACGGGGAGTCAGAGTGTCGAGAACCTCCATGAGCTGTTCCTTCAGCAGAGAGAAGGATGCGGCCTCGGAAGGCTCGGAGGCGTCCTCATCGGGAATGAAGTCGCCCAGGTGGGAGTCCTCCTCCTCGCCGATAGGAGTTTCAAGGGATACGGGCTCCTGAGCGATTTTCAGAATGTCGCGTACCTTCTCGGCAGGCATACCCATTTCCTTTGCGATTTCCTCTGCGCTGGGGTCATGGCCCAGCTCCTGAAGAAGCTGACGGGAAACGCGGATTACCTTGTTGATGGTTTCAACCATGTGAACGGGGATTCTTATCGTGCGTGCCTGGTCGGCGATTGCACGGGTGATGGCCTGACGAATCCACCAGGTTGCGTAGGTGGAGAACTTGTAGCCCTTGGTGTGATCGAACTTTTCAACGGCCTTGATAAGACCCAGGTTGCCCTCCTGAATGAGATCGAGGAACTGCATTCCGCGGCCAACATAGCGCTTTGCGATGGAAACAACAAGACGGAGGTTTGCCTCTGCCATGCGGCGCTTTGCCTCCTCGTCGCCCTCGCTCATTTTCTTGGCAAGCTCGACCTCCTCCTCTGCGGTGAGCAGGGGAACCTTGCCGATTTCCTTGAGGTACATACGCACGGGGTCATCGGTGGAAAAGCTGTCAACCGCGTTTTCGGTTTCGATAAGCTCTTCCTCAGTTACCTCCTCGATGTCGTCAAGCTCGGGGAGCACCGCGTCATCGTCAAGAATGGGGAGAACATCGTCTTCACCGCCGACGTCGATATCGATGCCTGCGGTTTCGAGATTTTCATAGAACTTGTTTATTGCGTCGGGGTCAAGGCCGAGCTCCTCAAGGCAGGAAAGATCCTTGACAGTGAGTTTGCCGTTTTTCTTGCCCTTTTCCATGAGCTCATTCAAACGCTCTTCGGGCGTTTTTGTTTCGGCGGCAGGGCTTTCCTCGGTCTTTTTCTTTCTGGGTGCGCGCTTCTTTGCGGGCTTCTTTTCGGGCTCCGCTTCTTCCGCTTCCGCAAGGAATGCGTCCGCTGCTGCTTCAAGCTCTTCTTCGGTAAGTACTTTTTCCTTATCCATGTATCTTATCCCCCATATCCTTTGGTTTCTTTTAATTTGTTTGCAAGTGCCACAAGGTCGGTTTCCGCCGTGGCAAGCTCCTTTTGTTTTCGTATTCGCGTTATATAGTCGTTAAGCGCCTGCTCACCGTTGCGCAGCATTTCGGGCTTTTGCAGAATTGACGCAAGCAGCGCCGATTCCTCCGGCTCAAGCACCGCGCTCACGGTTGCCGTGCTGATGATTCCGCCCTGCTCGAATTTATCCTTAAGCGCGGTGTAGATTTTCGCAAGCACAGGCGAGGTGAACTCCTCTGGTGACGGAAGCTCCTTGCCCTTCAGCAGTCCCTGGTCGAGAAACAGAAGCCGGATTATACCCTCCTCCGCCGTTGCGGATTCGGGATTGTCGTATCGGAAATTCTTATTCTCGGGCTGAGCCTGCTTAACGGGTCTTGAAAGCTCTCTTTCGTCCCTGCGCTGTGCGGATTTCACAATCCGCCTGCGGCAGCGTTCAACCTCCTGCTGCACCGCATCGGCATTGAGTCCCGTTTTTGTCGCAACGCGCATGGCGTAAACCTGGCGCTCCATTGCTCCGGGAAGCCGTGCCACCATGTCGGTTGCGTCCTTCAGATACTGTACCTTCTGCTCGTCGATGCTCAGGTCATACTTGTCCTCAATGTTCTGCAGACGGAAGTCGATGTGGTTTTTCGAGCCTTCAACAAGATTGCGGAATGCCTCGGGACCCCGCTTCTTGATATATTCGTCGGGGTCCTTCGCCCCGCTCATGCTAAGCACCTTGACCTTGACATCAAGCTTTTCGAGGATTTCTATCGCTCTCTGAGATGCCTTCTGCCCTGCTCCGTCGGAGTCGTAGGCAATGACGACCTCATTGGTATAGCGTGAAATAAGCCGCGCCTGCTCGGGTGTAAGCGATGTGCCCAGCGATGCCACAGCGGAGTCAAAGCCCGCCTGGTGCATCATTACTACGTCTATGTTACCCTCTGCAAGAATTATATATCCGTTCTTCGACTTTTTAGCCAGATTCATGGCAAAAAGATTGCGGCCCTTGTTGAAAACAAGTGTTTCGCGGCTGTTTAGATATTTCGGTTCGCCATCACCCAGTGCGCGTCCCGAAAAGCCGATGACATCGCCGCGAACATCAATTACGGGGAACATGAGTCTGTTTCGGTATGTATCGAAGCGGTTTCCCTTTTTTCCCGTGCTGAGAAGTCCCGCCTCATACAGCTCAAGCTCCGAAAAGCCCTTGCTTTTGAGATGCTCCCGAAGGCTGTCCCATGTATCAGGTGCGTAGCCGAGTCCGAAGCGCGTTGCCGTTGACGGACTTATCCGGCGCTGTGCCATATACTCCTGAGCGGGTTTTCCCATGGGGCTTTTGAGGCAGGAATGGAAGAATTTTGCGGCCTCGCGGTTTGCGTCAAGCATACGCTTTCGCTTTAAGGACTCGCCGCTGTTTTCCTCCTCGGGCATCTGCATGCCTGCGCGCTTTGCCAGAAATTCAACTGCATCGCGGAAGGAAAGTCCTTCGATGTCCATTATGAAGTTTATTACTCCGCCGCCCTTGCCGCAGCCGAAGCAGTGATAAATCTGCTTATCCGCCGTTACGGAAAAGGACGGTGTTTTTTCACTGTGGAAGGGGCAGAGTCCGAACTGGTTTGCGCCCGATTTTTTGGTAAGCCGCACATAGCTGCCCACCACGTCCACTATATCGTTGCGTTCAATAAGCTCCTGCAGGAAGCTTTCCGAAAATGCCATTTGCGGCTCCTTTCTTAAGAATTATTTTACCGTCCATGCGGCAGGAATGAAGATTTCGCCGTACTTCTCCATGGCGTAGCCGTCGGTCATTCCCGAAACATAGTCGCACACGGCGCGGTCAAGCCCTTCGCGGTTTACTATGTCAAGCATCTCGTTGGGAAGCTGCCAGGGGTGCTTCATATAATAATCGTAAATGCCGCCCAGTATGCCCTCAACCTTGCTTTCCTCGCTCTTGGCAACGGGGTTTGTGTAGACATCGGAATACATGAAGCTGTGGAAGGTATCAAAGGTTTCCCGCATTCTATCGGAAAACTTTATTTCACCCTCGCCGCTGTTTTTTATAAGGTCGGTGATGAAGGCGTTTATTCTTTCGCTGTTGCGGTTGCCGCAGTTAAGACGCACAATGGACGGAACGCGCTCGTTGGTGAGTATGCCAGCGCGGATTGCGTCGTCAAGGTCGTGGTTTATGTAGGCAATGCGGTCTGCAAAGCGGACGCAGGTTGCCTCAAGCGTGTCATCGGCTGCACCGTGGGTGTGATTGAGAATGCCCATTCGGGTTTCGTAGCAGAGGTTAAGGCCTCTTCCCTCGCGCACAAGCTTGTCAACAACGCGAAGGGACTGCTCATAATGCTTAAAGCCGCCGGGGTAGATTTTTGCAAGCGCACGCTCACCCGCATGGCCGAAGGGAGTATGTCCCAGGTCATGCCCGAGTGCAATGGCCTCGGTCAGATCCTCGTTCAGCTCCAGCGCTCTTGCCGCTGTGCGTGCAAGACGGGTGACCTCAAGGGTGTGGGTAAGTCTTGTGCGGTAATGGTCGCCCTCGGGCTGAAGGAACACCTGTGTTTTATGCTTTAAGCGTCTGAAAGACTTTGAGTGGGTTATACGGTCAACGTCGCGCTGGTAGCAGGTGCGTATATCGCACTCGGGCTCGTCAACAAGCCTTCCCTTTGAATTTTCGGAAAGCACGCCGTACTTGCCGATGAATATTCGCTCGGCAACCTCGCGTTTTTCTCTGGTATTTGCCATTTTATCACCTCATGAAAATAAGGTATCAGAAATTTTCTCTGATACCTTATACGTCACAATTTCGTATTTCCCTTTATTTTTTTTGAAAATTTTTTAAATAATATCCCATTCCGCTTTGTCCCCCTTGTCTAAAGGGGGCTGTCGCCGCAGGCGGCTGGGGGATTCTGTCCGGAAATTTATTTTATCCTTACGGGCATAAAAGCCTCACCTGCGGTCTTCATTGCGCACTTTCCGCCGCTTATGTCCGTTATGCGTGCGGCAAAGCCCTCCGCATTCTCCTCGGGTACAAGCGCCTTTACGGTGACGTCGGCACCGTATTCCACGTCCTCCACGACTCCGTTTACGGCAGCGCACTCAAGCTTCACTCTCTCCAGCATAGAGTAGGAGCATGGCACCTCCGTCTTCACCCAGCGGCGCACCACGGAAACACCCGCGGCGTCAAGGGCGTCCTTCGCGCTCTTTGTATATGCACGGAGAAGTCCGCCGGCACCCAGAAGCACTCCGCCAAAATAACGGGTGACCACGCAGACAACGTTTTCAATTCCCTCGCGCTTGAACACCTCAAGCATGGGAATGCCCGCAGTGCCCTGAGGCTCACCGTCATCGGAATATCGCACGGCACCGTCACGAATGATATAGCACCAGCAGTTGTGGCGGGCATCGTAATATTTCTTTTTCATTTCCGCAATGAAGGCTTTGGCCTCCTCCTCGGTTTCGGCAACGCGGACATGTCCCAGAAAACTTGAACGCTTTTCAACATATTCGGCCTCGCCGCTTCCTGCGGGTATGAAATATTCACTCAATCTTCCCACTCCTCTTTGGGCTCCTTATAGCCCGGAACATACTGCTTCACCTTGCCGAAAACCTGCGGCGGCACGATGACCTCCGCCTCGATGCCGCTGTCGGTGTACTCCATTTTCACAATTGAGGCCTCGCGGTTTATGAGGTCAACAACCGCACCCTTGTCGTAGGGGATTTTCAGCGTAACGTGGTGGCTGCCGCGGTCAAGAGTTTTGGACAGCAGCTCCACAAGCTCCTGAACGCCCTCGCCGCTTTTTGCGGAAAGGCACACCGTGTCCTCCCCGTGAGGCAGAATGCCCATGTAGGCATCGCACTTGTTATACACTCTGATGCAGGGCGTTTCGTTGGCGCCCAGTTGATTAATAAGCTCGTCCACTACTCTCGCCTGCTCCTCCCAGTCGGGATTGGAGATGTCGATTACGTGGAGCAGAACGTCGGCATAGGAAAGCTCCTCAAGGGTTGCCTTGAAGGCCTCAATCAGATGGTGGGGCAGTTTGCGGATAAAGCCTACGGTGTCGGATATGAGAACCTCGGTGAAATCGTCAATGCGAAGCTTTCGCGTTGTGGTGTCAAGGGTATCGAAAAGACGGTTGTTTGCGGGAATGTCGGAGTCCGTAAGGCAGTTGAGAAGCGTTGACTTGCCCGCATTCGTATAGCCCACAAGGGCAACGACGGGAACGGAGTTTTTCTCCCTCTGTCTGCGCTGGGTGGAGCGCACCTTTCGCACCTGGGCAAGCTCCTCCTCCAGCTTCTGAATTTTTCTTCTGATGTGGCGGCGGTCGGTTTCAAGCTGGGTTTCACCGGGGCCTCGGGTGCCGATAGGCGATGAGCCGCCGGAGGCTGTCTGGCGCACGAGGTGGGTCCACATACCCGTCAGGCGCGGCAGAAGATATTTGTACTGGGCAAGCTCAACCTGAAGCTGACCTTCCCTCGTCTGTGCGCGCTGGGCAAAAATATCGAGTATAAGTCCGCTGCGGTCAAGCACCTTGACACCCAAATCCTCGGAAAGCACGCGCATCTGGGAGGGCGAAAGCTCGTTGTCGAAAACCGCAAGGTCAATGTCGTTTGCGTCGATAAAGGCCTTGAGCTCCGCCACCTTGCCGTCGCCGATGAAGCTTCGGGGCTCGGGTGTTGCGCGGTTCTGAATCATCATGCCCACGGCAACGCCGCCTGCGGTTTCCACAAGAGCCGCAAGCTCCTCCATGGAGATGTCGGTGCTTCGCTCGGAAACGTCCATACTGGAGGCTGAAAGTCCCGCCAGCACCGCGCGTTCTATTTTAATATCGTTTGATTCCATAATTAATCACCGTGTATATTATAACATAAAAACGGCAAAAGACCACATTTTTTGATGCGGTCTTTACAAATACCCGTATTGTTATAAAAGCGAGGATAATTTTCGCAAGAGAAGGCAAACGGCATGGAGGAATACTTTGTGTATTTCCCATGCCGTTAAACGCTCTATTGCGGAAATCAGACCGCTTTTAGATTACTTAATGCCGTACTTCTTGTTAAACTTATCAACGCGGCCGCTGGTGTCAACGAGCTTCTGCTTGCCGGTGTAGAAGGGGTGGCACTTGGAGCAGATTTCAACGGTGATGCCCTGACGGGTGGAGCCGGTCTCGATGGTTGCGCCGCATGCGCACTTGATAACGGTGGGCTGATAGTTAGGATGGATTCCTGCCTTCATTGTTTTTATCTCCTTAATCTGTTGCTGTCTTGATTACGTCAAAGGGCGCAGTTACAAGACGCAAAGTGGATTGTATCATACAACATTTAATATTGCAAGAGGTTTTTAAAAGTTTTTCACGCTCACCGCTTCCCCTGCATCAAGGAAGTAAAGCACGCATTCCTTCACGGGTTTTCCCGTAATTCTCTCCGCCGCGATTGCATAGGCGCGAAGCTGTCCTCTGTATACTTCCGCACGGCTTAAAAGCGCGTCGCCCTTCACTCTGTCGGTCTTATAGTCGATGACCGTAAGCTCGCCCTTTTCCTCAATGCAGCAGTCCATAACGCCCTGAAGCAGCACCTTTTCACCCTCGCCGCCATCAAAGAAATCCTCCGCGGGACAGAGCAGCGAAAACTTGAACTCGCGGTTAATGCCGTCGGCATTCATTATGCGCCGTCCGATTTCGGATTTAAAGAGCTTCAGAATCGCCTTTGCGTCAACAGCCTCCGCCTGTCTGTCGGAAAGGAAGCGGCAGGCGCGCAGGCGCTCGATTTCCGCTTTGATGCTCTCAAGGCTGTCAGCTTTTTTATAGTCGATATACTGCAGAACCATGTGGGTTGCGGTGCCTTTTTCCGCGCCCGTCATTGCACGGCTTTCGCGGAGAAAATCGGGAGTGCGAAAGGCGCGCTGTCTGTGGGGTGCAACGGAGAGAGCATCCTCATCGGGCTCCTCACGGTGCTTCATTTCCGTTGCCGTCACCTTGCTGGGCAGATTTGTCGCATTTTCACGGGCATAGCGGAAGGCAAGATTACTGCGGATTTTTTCCCTTATCTCTGCATTTGCCGCGCACCTTATCTGCTCATCCTGCTCTTTCTCCGTTTCCTCCGCTTTTTCGGGATTGTGTATGCTCAGGCGCATACATTCACTTTTATCCGCAAGCAGAGAATACATGAGCCATACCGCAGGACTTTGCGCGGACATGAGCACCTCGGCTGACATGGGGAAGCTTACAAGAGGCATAAGCTTCTGAAGCTTTTCCTCGGGCTCGCGCACAGCCGCCGTCATGTAAAGATATTCCTTTGCACGCGTCAGCGCAACATACAGCAGGCGCATTTCCTCGGAAAGCATTTCCCGCTCCGAGCGCATTTTTATGGCGTTGCGTGCAAGGCTGTGGTATTCAATGCCGCGCTCCGTGTCCGTAACCTTGGGGCCGAGGCCCAGCTCGTGATGGACAAGCACCGCCGCCTTGGAATCCTGACGGTTGAACTGTCGGCTTGTGTCGCACAGAAAAACAATGGGAAATTCAAGTCCCTTGGACTTGTGAACGGTCATAATCTGCACCGCGTTTCCGCTGCTGCTGCGGCTTGGCTCTTCGCCGCGCTCACTAAGCTTTCCCAGCCACTCAACAAAGCGGTGAAGTCCGCGATAGCCCGTGGCTTCAAAGCGTTTTGCGTAATCGAGCATGAGCATGAGATTGCCGCAGCGGTTTTCACCGTCACGCATGGCGGAGCAGATTGCAAAAACGTCAAGCACGTCATAGAGCTTCCATATAAGCTCCCCAAGCTCCATATCCCTTGCGCAGTCGCGGAAGGCATTAAGTCTGTCGAGGAAGTCAGCGCATTTTGAGTCGGTATCGCCGCGTTTTATGAGTGCGGTGAAGAAGTCGCTTCTCTTATCCGAGGCGCGTATTTCCGAAAGCTCATCGGCGGAAAATCTGAAGAAGGGCGAGCGCAAAACGGAGATGAGAGGCACGTCCTGATGGGGATTGTCGATTACCGCAAGCAGACTTATTATGCCCGAAATCTCCATGGAATCGAAGAAGGAGCCGCCCTGTCCGTTCATTACGGGAACGTCAGCCGCAACTAAGGCACGGCGGTAGGCATCGCCTGCGGAATTTGCCGAGCGCATGAGAATTGCAACGTCGCTGTATCGCGCCGGACGGCGTACGTCACGGTCTGTAACGAGGGTTCCGCTGTCAATTATGCTCTTAATCTTTTCTGCGGCAAACGTCGCCTCAAGCTCCGTTTTGTCGGGACTTTCCTCCTCGTCCTCACCTCTGGGAATTGCAACGAGCATAAGCTCCGGAACGGGCACATCACCGCTGTAATATTCCGCACCGCACTTAAGCTCCGCATATTCATCGTAGGCAATTTCGCCGAGAGCTTCCGACATGCAGGTGCGAAAAACGCGGTTTGCCGCATCGATTATCTGTGAGCGTGAACGGAAATTTTCCTGAAGCATTATGCGGACGGGTTCCGTTTCATCGGCTTTGTCAAGGTCGGCAAAGCTGTTGTATTTCCCGGTAAATATGGTCGGGTCGGCAAGGCGGAAGCGGTAGATGGACTGCTTCACATCGCCCACCATGAACAGATTTTCGCCGTTTCTCGAGGCAGCACGGAAAATCGCGTCCTGCACGGCGTTAACGTCCTGATATTCGTCCACCATGATTTCGGTGAATTTTGCGGAAACCGCATCGGCAATGTCCTTATGCTCCGCAAGAAGCTTATATGCCATGTGCTCAAGGTCGGAGAAATCCACTTCGGCACGGCGGCGCTTTTCCGCAGCATATACTCTGTCAAACTCAAGGGTGAGCTTCAGCAGCGCCTGCATGGCAGGGGCGGTTTTTTTCATATCCGCGAGGAGCTTTCCGGAATCGGCATTGAGTGTTCCCGCAAAGCCCTGAGCCTGCTTTTTGCACTGGTCGCGCACCGCCTTGACATATTCCGAAAGCTCTGGATTCGGGGATTTTCGCAGAGTTCCGAGGCGCGTAAACTCAATGGGCAAAAGGGCTCTCGCTCTGTCCCAGCCCACGTCCAGCGCCTTTGAAAACTCGCGCAGCTTTGCCGCAGTTTCCGAAACGCTTCCACCGTAAGCGGCACCGATTTTTTCATCTGCCTGCGCTTCAAGTGCAAGGCTTTCCATACGCTGCGCCCAGAAATCCGCCTTGAGCTTCAGCGAGGACAGAATTTCTTTGCCCCATGCGGTTTCCGCCGCGTCGGAATAACTCCTCGAAAGCTCTTCAATCTGCGCCTCCGCCCACTTTTCAGGCTCGGCATGGCTCTGCATTTTCTTGTGAAGATTTACAACCAGCTCGGCAAGGCGGGTATCATCGCGTCCGCGTCCCACCGTATCGGCAAGAAGTCTGAAGTCGCTTTCCATATTCTCGTAGCGGGACTCCATGACCTTTTCGATTACCCTTGCCTTGATTGCGTCGGAGCGTTCCTCCTCAATTACTCTGAACTCGGGCGAAAGTCCTGCCGCGTGGCAGTTTTCACGCAGAAGATTTGCGCAGAAGCTGTGGATAGTTCCTATCTGCGCCCGCTGGCACAGAGCGCTCTGACGGCGCAGGCGTTTGTTTTCGGGGTCATCGGCAAGTCGGGCGGAGATTTCGTCCATGATACGACTGCGAAGCTCCGCCGCCGCCGCCTTTGTGAAGGTGATAATGAGGAAGCTGTCCACATCGGCAGGACTAATCTCATCGGTTATTCTGGAAAGCAGGCGCTCAGTCAGCACCTTGGTTTTGCCCGAGCCTGCCGCCGCGGAGACGAGCACCGCGCGGTTTGCGGTGACGATGGCATCATGTTGTGATTTTGTGGGTTTAAATTCAGCCATTGTCCTCACCTCCCTCGAGAATATTCCAGACCTTTGTGGCATCAAGCTTCGGGGCAACTCGCACGTGCTCGCCGTTTTCGCCGTTAACGAAATGGCAGGCGGCAAAATAATCACATTGTGTGCAGGCATTCTCCTGCTGACTGCGGTAGAAGGGGTCTGCGGCGATGCTGCCCTGATGCAGCTCCTTCGCCATATCCCGAAGCGTTTTGTTTATGTGTCCGGCCAGAAGTCCGAAGCGTTCGGCACTGGCAAGCGACTTCCCCGAGGGTACACCCTCTTTGAATGTAACGGGAATAAACTTCGGCGCTTCCGAAGCCTCCATTGCTTTGAGCACGTCGTAATTATCAAGCAGAAGTCCGCTGCGCTTTACGGCCTTTGCGCGCTTGTCGGCAATTTCCTCATCGCTCAAATCGGAGGTTTCCGAAAGCATGACATCTCTTGCGGGGATATACATGACACCCGCGGGAACGATTTCCTTTCCGTAGAGCAGATGTCCGTTTTCACCCAGAGAGAAGAGATACAGAAGCATCTGAAGTCCCATGCCGCACCACACGTCAGGAAGAGAAAACTTCTTGTGTCCCGTTTTGTAGTCCATGACACGAACATAAAGCTTGCCCTCATGCACCCAGCCGTCAACACGGTCGGCAATGCCCGTGAGGATAAGGTTTTCCTCACCCTCACCGAGATTGTAGGGTGGAATAATATCGCTGTTTCCGAAGTCAAGTTCAAAGGACAGAGGCTCAAAATCCGACACACGCAGTTCGTTTGCCATGTCGGAAACAACGGCGCGGGCATCTTTTGTGAGTCTTCGGAAAAGATACTCAAAGCGCGGCGATTTTTCTTTGAAGTCATTGAGCCTTTCATGCACGTAATCCGCAATGTATTTGTCCGTAAGCTCGCGGAGCTTTTCGTCGCTTATTTTCCTGAAGCCGCCGAGAGACATGACATCTCCCGCCACGTGCTCAAGGATATAGTGCATGAAGGTGCCCATTTCGGGAGGCGCAAAGCCTGCGGGCTCACGCTTTTTCGCCTTGAGTCCGTACTGCATGAAATAGGCGAAGCGGCAGTTTGCGAACTTGTCGATTCTCGATGCGGAAAGACGGAGCTTTTCGCCGTATAGAGCCTTGACGGAGTCTTTTGAAAGACTTCCCCTGCTCATTTCCGAGGCCTTCATAAGCGCGTCCATGCGTTCGGGTTTTTCCTGCGCGAAATACTCCGCCGCAGAAGCCTCAAGCTCACCGCCGCCACGCAGGGCATTTGCCGCAAGCTCAAGGGCAGGCGACGGCGCGTTAATGCGCAGTTTTCCCGCTATGACCGCTTCGGTTTCAAGATCAAAAAGATTTTTTGCCATGCTGACAACAAAGGCGGGGCGTACTGCATCGCCTGATGAGCTGAAGGCGGGATAGCTGAAATGCAGGCTCTCCGAGGGGAGAGTAAGACAGTTGTAGATGACGGAAAATTCACGCCACATATCGCTGTCGCCCGCTCCGCCCAAATCAATGTCAAGCTCAAGCAGGCGTTTGCGTTCATCGTTTGAGAAAATTCCGCCCTCGGCTTCGGGTGCGGGAATGCGCTCGTCGGAGGCGCCCAGCACAATGAGATGCTTTATCCTTCTGCGGCGCATACGGTCAAAATCGCCCGCTGTGACGCGGTCAAGGGATACGGGAATTGTTCCCACATCGTAGCGTGAGAGCATGGTTGTAAACAGTCTGCCGAAGCTGTCGGTGTCGGACTCGGCATCGCCGAGGATTGCCGCGCTCTGCTCCAGCGCCGATACGGTTATATCCCAGAGCTGCGCATATTCCTGCGCCCTTGCGGAGAAGCCATTTTCATTAAGCTCCTCCGAGCGTTTTTCAAGCTTTTCGGAAAGCTTCAGTTCCTCAAGAAGCTCAGCGAGAGCCTCGGCCTGTTCTCTTGCGGTTTCCGCCGCTTTACTGCGCTCCTCAAAGCGCAGAAGCGGTGCCGCGGCAATGCGGCGCAGACGATTTATTCTGCGGAGCTGCTGATTGGTTTCGTCGGAATATTCGCCGCCGTAGCCCTCGGGGTGCAGGCGCCAGTCGCCCTCCTGCTTCCATGCGGAGCCCCGGAGCTGCCACATGAGTATGTAGTTTTCAAGCTCGTCGCACTCGTCCTCCTCAAGTCCCGCAAGACCCGTTCGGAGATAGGACAGCACGTCGGCAATTTCCCAGCCGCCGCCTATTATCTCGTATGCGCCTGAAATCAGCGCAGGCAGAGGCTTTGAGAGCAAGTCGCTTTTTCTTGCGGTGTATAGCGGCACTCCGTAATGTTCAAATACGCTTTCGAGCATGAGGCGGTAATCCTCAAAGCCGCGGACGGCAATGGCAATATCGCGCCAGCGGCAACCCGTGTCGCGCACGAGTTCAATACATCTTGCGGCGGCAAATTCGCATTCCTCGGCGGCGCTGCCCGCTGCATGAATACCCACAACGCCCTCCTCGCACTCCGCTTTTGCGGCGGAGTAGCTGAACATATTATCCGCATAGACGCGCAGAGCTTCGTTCTTTCCCGCGGTGCCGTCCATTGTCTGAAGCTCGTATTTTATCTTGTTTTCATGGCAGAAGCCCAAAAGAGAGCGCACGGTTATTCTGCCCAGCTCAAAAATCTCGTTTCCGCTTTCAAGTCCGTCACAGCCGATGCAGAGCGTCACCTCCGCGCCCTTCAGGAGCAGAGCCTCGATTACGCACTTTTCCTGGGCGGTAAAGTCGGTGAAGCCGTCAATATAGACATGATTTTTCTCACAGAAGGAGCTGTGTTCAATCTGCTCGGCAAGAACGCTGAGTCTGTCGGCGGGGTCGGCATGGCCGTTTGCCACCACAGCGTCATAGGCCTCCTGCACAAGCGCAAGGTCGGAGAGCTTTTCCGACAGCGCGCCCTCGCATTTTGAAGCGGCCTCGGCGAGCTGTTCGGTGCTTATGCAAGCGGTTTTAAGCTCGTCCACGGCGGAGAGAAGCACGGTCTGCATCTCTGCTCTTTTTCTCGCGGAGGAATACACACGGAGTCTTGAGTAAAGTCCCTCGGTGGCAAGCGCCATGCACAGAAGTCTGCCGCCCTTGTCCAGATATTTTGCCGCACCGCCGCCAAGCTCCGCATTGAGTCTGCGGGCAAGTCCCGTGAAGGACAGCACCTCGGCATACAGCGAAAGGCTGTCACCGCAGATTTCGCAGAGCTCACGCTCGGCCTCGTGGCTGTACTGCTCGGGAACAAGCAGAATATACCCCGCCTCGCGCCGCTGAACCGCACAGTTTATTTCCTTCATAACGGCAGAGCTTTTGCCCGTGCCTGCTTTTCCCATGATAATTCGCAGCATAATCGCACCGCCTTGATTTTATCTTAATTTAATATTGTATCAAATGTGAGTTTTATTGGCAAGAGCGTACGCTTGTACGTTTTGCTCCATAGGTAATAATCACCAAACAACACTTTGGTTCCCCCATTGGAAAACCGCATTTTTGTCTGTGTCGACAAAGTTCATTTTCCCCGTTTACAATTGACTAAGTGGTATGATATGTTGTATTTGTGAAAAGTTCGGATTTATCTTTTTCTGTTATAATATCTTTAGAAATTAAGGAGTAAATGTATGGGAGTTTCAAACGTTATTGCGCTGCTCGGCGGCGTTGCGCTGTTTCTCTTCGGCATGTCACTCATGGGCGACAGTCTGAAAAAAGTCGCCGGCAGTAAGCTTGAGCTTGTGCTTTTCCGCCTTTCAAGCACTCCGCTTAAGGGCATTCTTCTCGGCACCGGCGTCACGGCCGTAATCCAGTCCTCCTCCGCCACCTCCGTCATGGTTGTCGGCTTCGTTAACTCCGGCATGATGAAGGTAAGGCAGGCCATCGGAATCGTAATGGGCGCCATCATCGGCACCTCCGTCACGGGCTGGATCATCTGTCTTTCCGACATCGGCAGCGGTGCAGACGGTATTATTTCACTGTTTTCCACCGAAAGTCTTGCCTCCTTCGTTGCGATAATCGGCATTCTCTGCTACAGCTTTTCAAAGAAAAACTCCACAAAGCACGTGGGCGGCATTCTTTTGGGCTTTGCCGTGCTCATGTTCGGCATGAAGGCAATGAGCGGCTCCGTTTCCGGACTTAAGGAAAACGAGACCTTCATCAACCTGCTCACCGATTTTTCCAATCCCCTGCTGGGCATTCTCGTGGGCATACTGTTCACCAGCGTGCTTCAGAGTGCCTCTGCCGCCGTCGGTATTCTTCAGGCGCTTGCCGTCACTGGCGCAATCCGTTTTGACACGGCGCTCCCCATTATCATGGGCATCGCCATAGGTGCCGCAGTTCCCGTTCTGCTTTCCGCACTGGGTGCAAACGCCGCAGGTCGACGCACCGCCTGGTCATACCTTGTTGTTGACACTCTCGGCGTAATTCTCTTCAGTCTCATCTTCTACACCCTCAACTCAATTATTGATTTCTCCTTTATGGGTTCCACCATGACAACGGTTTCCATCGCTGCACTCAACACAGTATTCCGTGTTGCGATTGTTGTTCTGCTCTTCCCCTTCATTGCCCTGCTTGAAAAGCTTGTTTGCCGTCTGATTAAGGACGATGAGCTTGAAGAGGATCTTCACGACATGGACAGACTTGAGGAACGCTTTCTTATGCACCCAGCCATTGCTGTTGAGCAGAGCCGTCTTACCGTAAATGCAATGGCAAATAAGGCGCAGGAGAATATTCTTAAGGCCATGGCGCTTCTCGAAAACTACAGCGATGAGGGCTTTGCCGCCGTTGAGCACATGGAGGATATCGTTGACCGCTACGAAGACAAAATCGGCAGCTATCTTGTCAAGCTTACGGGCAAGGAGCTCAATCCCCAGCAGAACGAAGCCATCAGCAAATATCTTCACACCATCAACGACTTTGAGCGAATGAGCGACCACGCCCTCAACGTTGCCGAAAGCGCAAGAGAACGAAACGAAAAGGGCATTATCTTCTCTGACGATGGCTGGCATGAGCTGAACGTACTCACCGCCGCCGTTGCCGATGTGCTCTCCACATCAATCCGTGCCTTTACGGAAAGCGACCTTCAGCTTGCCTACCGCGTTGAGCCTCTTGAGGACCACATTGACAATCTCTGCGACGAGATGAAGCTTCACCACATCGACCGTCTCGCAAAAGGCCGCTGCACCATTACCCACGGCTATGTTTTTAATGACCTGCTGACTGACCTTGAGCGTATATCCGACCACTGCTCCAACATTGCGGTTGCAATGATTGAGCTTGAGTCCGCAGTTTTTGACACTCACGAATACATCAACAGTCTCAATGCCATGCACACAAAGGCATACGACGAGTATTACTCGGAATACAGCCAAAAGTACAAGCTTTAAGCAGCTTCAGCGCGCTTCCCCTGCCATTCAGGCGGAGGCGCGCTTTTGCTTTGCGCAAAAATTGTCAATCTTTTCATTCTCAAAAGGTTGAAGATATATATACACGGTGTTAAAATAGTAATGTTCGAAATAACCGGAATTTACACGCTTTACAAAATATTATCAAGAAAGGAATTACACGCATGAAATTCTCCAGCAAGATTGAAAAGTGCGGCCTTTCCCCCATGAGAAAGTTCGCCCCCTACGCAAACGAAGCAAAGAAGGCAGGCAAGAAGGTTTATCACCTGAACATCGGTCAGCCCGATATTGAAACCCCCAAGGCATACTTCGAGGCAGTCAAGAATTTCTCCCAGCCCGTTCTTGAATACGCTCCCTCCGACGGCGTTCCCGTAATGATCGACGCAATTGTTGATTACTACAATAAGATCGGCGCACCCATCAACAACAAGCAGGTTCTCATTTCTACCGGCGGCAGCGAAGCTCTGCAGATTGCTCTTTCCTGCATTCTCGAGGACGGCGACGAAATTATCGTTCCCGAACCCTTCTACCCCAACTACACCACCTTCATCACCATGACCGGTGCAACCGTACGTCCCATCACCACCAAGCCCGAGGAAGGCTACAAGTTCGCAATCCGCGAGCGCGTCGAGGCCTGCATCAATGAGCACACCCGCGCAATCATGTTCACCAACCCCGGCAACCCCACCGGCACCGTTCTCACCCCCGAAGAGCTGAAGCTCATGGCTGACATTGCCAAGGAGCACAACCTCTTCATCATCGGCGACGAGGTTTACCGTGAATTTGTTTACGGCGGTGAGCCCCTCATGAGCCTTCTCCAGCTTGAAGGCTATGACGAAAACGTCATCGTTATCGACTCCATGTCCAAGCGTTTCTCCGCCTGCGGCGCACGTATCGGCTGCATGATTACACGCAACAAGGAGCTTTACAACCACGCAATGAAGTGGTGCCAGGGCCGTCTGTGTGCTTCCACTCTCGACCAGGTTGCTTCCGCAGCTCTCTACACCGTAGGACCCGACTACTTCGACGCAGTACGCACCGAGTACAAGGCACGCCGCGACTGCCTCGTTGAAGGTCTCAAGAAGATTCCCGGCGTTGTTTACTCCGACCCCAAGGGTGCCTTCTACGTAATGGCGGCTCTCCCCGTTGACGATGCTGAAAAGCTCCAGATGTTCATGCTTCAGGAGTGGGACGACAACGGCGACACCCTCATGTTCACCCCCGCTGAGAGCTTCTACAAGACTCCCAACACCGGCAAGAACGAAATCCGCATGGCTTACGTCATCAACAAGGACGACATCACTCGCTCCATGGAGCTTCTTGCAAAGGGCATCGAAGCCTACAACGCACAGAACAAGTAATTCTATATGCAATATAACAAAACAGCAGTCCGAAAAAACGGACTGCTGTTTTGTTATTCGGCGGAACACCAAAGCGTACTGTCATTCTGAACGAAGCGAAGAATCCCATATTTCCAAGGAGATTCTTCGTCACTGCGTTCCTCAGAATGACAGATTGATTTTAAGGCATCGGTATTATCAGTGGGAGCAAGCCCCTACCCTACGGTGCTATCCGCACATCTTACTTGTTCACTCTTCACTGCGGGCGGTTTTACGCAGTATTTACCTCGCGAAGCGGTTTATATACTCCGCACGGGTTTTGGAGTATATGATTTTCTGACTGCTGTAAAGGCTGAAGTAGCCCGAAAGCATATAGGAAATGGCGCAGGCAAGGGCAAAGTAAATGAGCTCGCCGGAGCCGAAAAGCTCAACGCTCAGAATTATGGACGCCACGGGGCAGTTTACGTTGCCGCAGAACACCGCCGCAAGTCCTATTGCCGCCGCGAAGCCTGCAGGCAAACCGAGAACGGGACCGAGAACGCAGCCGAGAGTTGCGCCGATGAAGAAGGTTGGCACAATTTCGCCGCCCTTAAAGCCGCAGGCAATTGTAATTACGGTGAAAACAATCTTCCAGAAGAATGCCCAGTCAGGCGCAACACCCTCATTAATTGCGCTTGCGATTACTGCTTCACCCGTTCCGTTATAGTCATTTGAGCCCACAAGGAGCGTAAGTCCGATGAGAATTATGCCGCCGATTACCGCGCGTGTGCAGCCGTGTTTGATTTTGCCTGTCGCAAGCTCCTCGGTTTTGTGCAGAGCCACGCAGAAAACAATGCTGACCAGTGCGCAGGCAATTGCAAGCACCACGACCTTGAGAAGAGTCAGCGCCGCAAGAGGCTCTACGGTTACAACAAATCTTGTGGGTGTAAGCTTGAACCACAGTGAAATTGCGTAGGCAACAATAGACGACACAAGGCACGGTATGAGTGCCACATAGTACAGCACGCCGACGGAGATTACCTCAAGGGCAAAAACCGTTGCCGTAAGCGGTGTTCCGAAGAGTGCCGCAAACACGGCGCTCATGCCGCAGAGGGTTACAACACGCATATCCTTGTCGTCAAGGCGCATAGCCCTGCCGATTTTGTTTCCGAGACCGCCGCCTATCTGAAGCGCCGCGCCCTCACGTCCTGCGGAGCCGCCAACGAGGTGGGTGGCAACCGTTGCGACGAATACGACGGGAACCAGCCACACGCTGATTCCGTCGCCGTCATGAATTGAATCTATGATGCGGTTTGTGCCGACGCCCTTCATTCCGGTTATGCGGTACATTCCCGCGATGAGAAAGCCTGCCACGGGCAGAAGGTATATAAGCCATTTATGGCCGCCGCGGAAGGAGGTCGCCCAGTCAACTGCAATATGAAACAGCGAGCCCACAAGTCCGCAGACAAGGCCGATGAAGCCCGCAACAAACAGCCAGCGGTAAAAAGTGCGGAAATATTTTCCCGCGTATACGGCAGCATTCCTGAAGCTTTTCACTGTTTCATCTCCTTTTCATTGATTTCGCCTAATTAATATATATCCCAACAGCAGAAATGTCCAGCGATAAAAGCGGAAAACTCCATAAGCACTTGATTTTTGCTCTGTAATTGGTTACAATTAAAAGCACATTACATTAAGGAGCGACTGCTATGGCAAAGGTATTGGAAGGCATAAAAGAATTATGGCATGACAGAAAAAGATATTTCGGACTTCCCTGGTCCTTCACCAGATATGCTTTGAGCGAAGACCGTCTGTTCCTGCGCCGCGGTTTTCTGAACGTCAAACAGGACGAAGTCATTCTTTACCGTGTCCGTGACCTCCGCGTTACCCAGAATCTGTGGCAGCGCATTTTCGGTGTCGGAACTATTACCGTAGTGTCCACCGACAAGAGCATTCCCCAGCTGGTTATCAAAAATGTAAAGCAGCCCTGGGAGGTCAAGGAGCTTATCCACAAATACGTCGAAAAGATGAAGATTGAGCGCCGTATGCGTGTCGGTGAAATGAGCATGGACGTTGACGACGACGCATTCGATTTTGAGGATATTAACTGACAAAATAACCGTTGCTGTGCGGCGGTTAATATATGGAGGGTTATCGAAGTGGTCATAACGGGGCTGACTCGAAATCAGTTAGCGTGTAACAGCGCTCAAGGGTTCGAATCCCTTACCCTCCGCCAAAAAAGCAACACACCTTCGGGTGTGTTGCTTTTTTTGGCGGCGCCTATGGCGCCCCTATGCTTAGCCGTTGGGGATTCGAACCTGAAAGGTACGGCAGCAATGATACAAATTGCTGCCGTACCTTTTTCCCTGTCAAAAATCCATCGAAAAACTTGATTCACCGCTTCCCTGAGCGGAGCTTTTGCGAATTCATGACTGACGGCATCAACCGTCCGGTCTTTGACTAATGAGGAAGAAGCTGATTCTGAGGTGTGCATACAGTAATCACAGAAAAAGCAAAATATAAATGTCATTTTTTAAGTTTCATGCGAACATATTGACATATAGGTGATAAAGTGATTTAATAAGTAGAAATTAATAGCTTGTCTTTAAAACAATACAGAGAGATTGTTAAGGCTAAAATGGTAATGGTACAATATTATTGTATTCTTTTTGCTTGTTTGCCCTGTCACTCTGTGACGGGGCTTTTGTTATTTGGGAGGAATGTGATCATGAAATCTATTTTTACTTATGAAGGATTCGGCATAGCACCTTCACTTGTTCAAAGCCGAAAGGATGCAGCAGATTTTTCTTTTGATTTTCTTCCCTTTGGTGAATATACCGTTTTACCCGGTTTTTGCGATGTGCATGTGCATTTTCGTGAGCCGGGTTTTTCTTATAAAGAGACTATGAAAAGCGGTTCGCTTGCCGCAGCACACGGAGGGTACACTTCTGTTTGTACGATGCCGAATCTGAATCCGGTTCCCGACAGTGCCGAGCACATGAAGAAACAAATGGATATTATTCGTTCAGATAGCGTGATTCGTGTTTATCCTTATGCTTCTATTACGGTAGCACAAAACGGGGAAACCCTTTCGGATATGGACGCATTGGCAAAGAGTTGTATCGCATTTTCAGATGACGGTTGGGGCGTTCAATCGGACTCTGTTATGAGAGAAGCTATGATGAAAGCTAAGTCTCTCGGCAAAATGATCGTTGCCCATTGCGAAGATAATGCTCTCAAAAACAACGGCTACATTCATGATGGCGATTATGCAAAAGTGCACGGACACAGAGGAATATGTAGTGAAAGCGAATGGAGACCGATCTTGCGTGACCTCCAACTTGCAAAAGAAACCAAATGTGCCTATCATGTTTGTCATGTTTCCTGCAAGGAAAGTGTTGAACTGATACGAAAAGCAAAGCAGAACGGTGTGGATGTCACATGTGAAACTGCTCCGCATTATCTTGTATTAGATGATTCATGCATTAAGGAACACGGACGGTTTAAAATGAATCCGCCGCTTCGCTCACCTGCCGACAGAGAGGCACTTATCGAGGGAATTTGTGATGGCACGATTGATATGATTGCAACCGACCACGCGCCTCATAGTTTTGAAGAAAAAAAGAAAGGACTAAAGGACAGTGCTTTCGGAATCACGGGTATTGAAACGGCATTTCCTGTGCTTTACACAAATCTTGTTAAAAAAGGTATTAT
>JAZRVW010000004.1:0-19332 GCA_045599385.1 Oscillospiraceae bacterium
CAAAGCAGTTTTGAGCGAGAAATTTTACGTCCAGACAATATAACAAAAATCCGGCAATGCTGTCGCATTGTCGGATTTTTTTATGAAGTATGGGCGGAAAAGGGCCGTTCAAAACCTATTAATCCCTATGGCGCGCCGCCCTTGTGCAATGTCGGGAGTTTTGCTTAATTTGCAGCGGGGATTTCCTCGATGAGTCTGCCGAACACAAGGAAGCGCTGGGTGTTGTTGCCCTGAAGGCAGGTTGAAAGCGCTATGAATCTGTCGTTTTCATAGTCAAGCTCCACACCGTCGCGGAAATTGGCGTTCTTGTCAAGGGTATGCATGATGCCGTCAAAAAACTTTTCAAGCTCCGCGGGATCCTTCATATCCTCGTTTGCAAGCAGATGTCTGTTGATATACGGCGTGGCCGCAAAGACTTCATACACAAGTGCTCTGTCGGGCAGGAACACATAAATGTATTTATGCTCGGCAAAATACTGCGGATCAGCAAATTTGTTTACCTCCGCAAACATTCTGCCCGAACGGAGATTGTGACCGTAAATGACGGTAAGCGGGTCGGTAAAGTCCTTGCTGTTGTAATTTTCGGTGTAAATACAGCCGCCGGAATAATACACACCTGCTTCGCTTCGCCTTACATAGAAGTTGTTATCCTCTTCGCTCTGAACGATGGGGTAGCTGACTTCCGTGCCGGGTATGTTTATCCAGGCGTATATTTCCTCGTTTATTCCCCAGAGCTCTTCGAAATCAACGGGAATTACGATTTTTTCCGAATCCAAGTCAATTTCCGTTTCGGTCCAGCTGCCGCGGATTTCATCGCCGAGCTTTTCGCCCATGTAGTACTGATAAATATACCAGCCGCAGTAACCGATTACACAGAGAGCTGCGGCAATCAGAATTATCAGAACTGCCCTCATGACTTTTCTCTTATCCATAGGTTTCTCCTAAAAGCATAGCTCCATGACACAATGTCATGGAGCTATGCTTTGCCTTTGATAGCTTACTTTTCGGTAATGAGCTTCTTGCCGCAGAAGAATGCGAGGCCAATTGCAAGAACTGCCGCAAATACAACCCAGTAGATGCTGCTGTTATCGCTGGTCTGAGGGGAGGGTTCATCAGGCTCCTCATCGCCGCCCTCGGGGCTGATAACGGGGTTCTTTGCAAAAGCAACGGTGCTCATTGCGAACATCAGAACAAGTATCAAAAGAATGGCTACGAACTTTTTCATGTAAATTTCCTCCATTCACTATTCATATAATTATAATTACAATTTATAATACACTATTATCATTTTAATTGCAAGACATTTTTGCCGCATATTTATTTCACGGGCAGATAGAAAAGCTCAATTATCATATCAAACAGCGCGTCTTCATCAATATAGTATTCCGCATGGCTGCCTTCGCCGAGTACCGATTCACCGGGCACCTTGAGAATTTCATCGGAGAAATCAAGGCTTACTGCCGTTTTGGCAAGGTAAACCATATCGGCTACACCAATGTTGGTAGTAACATTGTTGCTCACTCCGCGGTAAAGCTCGGGTATGGAGAAGGGGTCTTCCTTTGCGGAGCTGAGCGCCTTATGCACCAAAGCAAGAATAACCTGATTCTGCCTCTGCATACGCTCATTGTTGCCTTCAACTGTATGGTCTCTGTGGCGGAGGTATCGCTCTGTAAGGTTTCCCTTCAGAGTAACCTTCTGGCCTTCTACAAAGGGGCCGAAGGTTTTTGTTGCTGTTATTTCAACGCCGCCTACAAGGTCAACCAAATCAGAAATGCCGTCCATGTATATTGAACCGTAAGCAGGAATACCTATTCCGTGTAAAATTCCGGAAACCGCGTCAACGGTCAGTTCACAGCTTCGCTCGACACCGTCGCCGTAGCTGTAGGCAACCGCAAGCTGAGCTTCGGCAGGGCCGATATAGTTGCCCGCTTCATCAAGGAGCTTAATCTCGCACATTGCGTCACGGGATACTGCCAGCAGCGACATTTTTTCGTTCACGGGGTCAAGAATTACAAGAAGGTTTACATCGGACTGGTTGTTTCTGCCGTAGATTCCGTCAAACTCCTCTTTTTCTTTGTCATCTATGCCCATGAGCAGAATTGTTGTTATCTGGTCATTGTAGCGGTAAAGCTTTCCGTTATAACGTATTGTACCGTTCTCCAGTACGTCGGCATTGTCGGAAACATCAATTCCGCTGCCGTCATCGGTCAAAGCGTTTTCGCCGATTTTCATCAGCACAAATACCGTGCCCGCCATGAGTACGGCTATGCCCACAATAACGCAGGCGATTATCAGCAGCACTCTCGTGCCTTTACTTGTTTTTTTCTTTTCCGCAGAGGCTTCTGCCGATGTTTTCTCAGAATCCTCTCGGTCTTTTATTTCGTGAGTTCCATTTCTGCCCATGCGACGCCTTCTTTCTTATCGGCACTGACAACATGCTTTTTCTGAGGCATGTCCACTCTGTGATATGTAGGAACAATCTCTGCTATCTTTTCACGCAGAGCTTCTTCATCTGTTTCATCCATATCCTTGAGGGATAAAAGATTAACTGCAAAATCGGTTCTGTCAAATTCAATTTCATGGCCTATATAAATCAGGTCATTATCGGTTTTCTGCATTCCCTCTCCGGAGAGCAGCAGCTCCTCATAGAGCTTTTCACCGGGACGCAGACCTGTATATACAACGGGAATATCCACATCAGGCTCAAGTCCCGAAAGCCGTATCATATTTCTTGCAAGGTCGTCGATACGCACCGGCTCGCCCATATCCAGAACAAAAATCTCGCCGCCTTTTGCATAGGCTCCGGCCTGGAAAATAAGCTGAACCGCTTCGGGAATAGTCATAAAGTATCGGATAACGTTTTTATCCGTGACGGTGACGGGACCGCCGTTCTTTATCTGCTGACGGAACAGAGGAATTACACTTCCCGCAGAGCCGAGAACATTGCCGAAGCGCACCGCCACATATTCCGTATCGGAGCATTCGTTCCACATCTGCACAATCATCTCGCAAATGCGCTTTGAGGCACCCATAACATTGGTGGGGTTGACCGCCTTGTCAGTAGAGATAAGAATAAATCTGCCCGTTCCGTTAAGTGCCGCCGCCTTTGCCACATTGTAGGTGCCGAACACGTTATTCTTAATTGCCTCGAAGGGAGACCCCTCCATGAGAGGCACATGCTTATGAGCTGCCGCATGGCACACCAGGTCGGGCTTGTACTTCTCAAAGATATTGAACACTCTTCTGTAATCGCGCACTGAGCCAATCAGTACCTTAAGGTCAAGCTCGGGGTGACTGCGCATAAGCTCCATCTGAAGACTGTAGGCATTGTTTTCGTATATATCGAAAATGATAAGACGTTCGGGTTTAAGCTCCGCTGCCTGACGGCAAAGCTCACTGCCTATACTTCCGCCGCCGCCGGTTACAAGGACAGTTTTACCTGTTATATAGCCTGCAACCTCCTCAAGATTTATCTTGACGATATCACGTCCGAGAAGGTCCTCAATGTCAACCTCGCGTATTTTCTGAATGCTGACCTCGCCGTTTGCCAGCTGGTATATTCCCGGCAGAGTGCGCAGACTGCAGCCTGTCTTCTGACAGATTTCCAGAATATCAAGCTTCTGGCGTCGGCTTGCGGAAGGAATCGCAATAACGATTTCCTCAACCTTGTACTTTTCCGCAGCATCAATTATTGCTTCCTTGCCGCCTACTACCTTTACACCGTAAATATAGTTTCCGCGTTTGGAATGGTCATCATCAATAATGCAGACAACCTTGTTTTTCGAGTGTGCGCTGTAGGAAAACTCACGCAGAACGGTGGCTCCTGCCTGTCCGCCGCCTATAAGCATTGTCCGCTTTTGTCCATTTCCGCTCATGCCCGCCTTATATCTGCGTATCCCGCGGTAAGCGAATCGGAGAAGTCCGCAGAACATGACGAGAAGCATTGTGAATATAATCGGGAAGCTGCGCGGCATATCCGTATTAAACATGTGCATGACAAATTCCATCAGCACCGTTGTTGTAAACGACGCAAGAGCTACACGAACAAGCTCGGATATGCTTGCAAACTCCCACAGGCTGTTATAGAGCTTGAACACCGCAAAAACAGGCACAACGCATACCATCGCCATTATTTGCACTTCAAAAAGATTGGCATAAAACACGCTGTTTTTAAGTATTTCAAGGTCAAGCTCAAATCTTACAAAAAGTGCAAGAAACGCTGCAGCGTATGCAAACAGCAGATCGCATAGGATTAAAACGGTAACCCTGACAATCTTTTGTCTGTTTAGGTCTTTAATTGCAGATTTCATCCTTCATCACCTGAATCGGTATCGCCGTAACCGTATTTTTTGCCGTAACCGTAGCCATATCCGTAACCATAACCGTAACCGTAGCCGTAGCCGTAGCCATAGCCATAACCGTAGCCGCCGGAGACCCTGCTGGAGTAGGAGTTCAGCAGATAACCTATAACGGGCACTCCGCTTTCATTGATTCGTTTAAGGCTTTCAATTACGGCTTCCTTGCTTGCGTAGTTCTGCTTAATAACCATGAGCGCACAGTCCACATACTCCGACAGCTCCTCGGCATCGGAGAGCAGAGAGCAGGGCGGCGTATCCACAAGAATGTAATCGTATTTTTTCTTGAGCTTCTCGATTATTTCTCCGAATCTCTCGGTTGCAATCAGCTCGCTCATCTCAGTGGTTGCTTTGCCTGCATAAAGGACATCAATTGCTTCGTCTTCCAGCGTGTGAATATAAGGCTCGCACTCGGCACCGTTGCATACAATTTCCGAAATGCCGGGGCATTCCTCTACATTCATCATTCTGTAAAGAGACGGATTTCTGAGATCGCAGTCAACAAGCAGTATTTTACGGTGGATTTTTGCAAGAGAAACCGCCATGTTGAAGGCAACGGTGGTCTTTCCCTCGCCGCTTGCAGAGCTGCACACCATGAGGGTTTTTCTTTCCTTTTCCCTCAGATGCTTATCAACGCGCACTGAAAGAGTCTTGAAGGACTCCTTATAGTTAAGGTCACTTATCTTATTTACATTGATTTTATAATTGTCAGTTCTGTTGCTTCTGCGCTTTATATTGACTGTGGGCAGCGAGCCGAGATATCGGACATTGGTTGTACGCGTCAGGTCCTCTCTGCCCATTACTGTCGCCTTTGTAAAGCCGTAAAACATAATCAGGGCAAGGCCGGCGCACGCACCGATAAGCGCTCCCTTTTTTGCGCCGCTTTTCCAGTCGGGATAATTGTCCGGTTCAGAAGGAACACCGGTTTCATCAATAATCATCAGTTCTGTGGGACCGACAACATATTCCGAAACGCTCGGATAATTCTTTACTACCGATTGGAGAACCGCATAGCAGAACTTGGGGTCCCCGCCTGTTACGCTGAGTTTTATCAGGTTTACATTCTCCACAGCTTCTGCGCGAATGGCAGGCAGGTAATCACACCCAACATCTGCCTTCACAAGCTCGCTCAGAATGCCGCTTTGAAGAATGTTCGGAAAGGTTTTTGCAATCTGTTCTGCCGCCGCAACATTATACTGTGTAACAACTGCCTGAGCGTCATTACTTGTATAGACGGTAAAGGTTTCGGAGGCTGTGTACTGAGGGCTGTATCGGCTCCATGACCTGTAGCCGAAAACGGCGCTGAATATTAGTGTCAGCAGCAGCGCTATCCACCACAGCCGTTTCAGGCCGCGGAAAAACATTGACGTTATTCTCGCAACAGAAAGCGCGGGTTTTTTATGATTTTCACTGCTCATTTGCCGCTGCCCTCCGTTTTGCTTTCGCCGCGTCTGTGGCCGTAGCCGTACTTATCGTAGCCGTATTTCTTGTATCGATGCTTGCCATAGCCGTACTTGCCGCCTGTACCGTAGCTGTAATTATCGCTGAAGTCTGCTGCACGCACATTGTTGAATACACAGCCGAGAAGCTTTGCACCGGTTCCCTCAATAATGTCAATGGCATCGTTTATTACTCTTGTGGGGGTTTCGTCCTGTCTTACAACAAGAATTGCCGCATCTATCATATCGCAGAGGTATTCCGCGTCGGGACTTACGGCCATAGGCGGAGTGTCGATGATAACCACATCAACATTCTTTGTGGCCTGCTCAATAAGATCTCTCATATTCTGACTGCTGAGATATTCTGTGGAACGGTCGGAGCCTTTTCTTCCCAGAATCAGTCCGATATGATGTTCCTTATCACTGATGAGAGTCTGTGCCAGCGTTGCCTTGCCTGCGACAAACTCGGTTATGGTTTTGTAATCCTCATTTTTATAATTCAGTATTTTATGGATTGCGGGCTTTTTCATATCGCCGTCAATCAGGAGCACGCTTTTCTTCTTTCCTGTCATTGCAAGCGCAAGATTAACGGCAATTGTACTCTTGCCCTCATTCTCGTGAACTGAGGTGATCATAAGGGTTTTGAGGTTTTCCTTACGCATATGATAATCCACTCTGGTGCGAAGCTTTTTATAGGTTTCAACAAAAGCAAAGCCCGTAGTCGGATTTGAAATCAGAATCGTTTTCTTTTTGCGGTCGAAAAGTTCCTTGAAAGATTTGCGCTTACGTTCATGGCTTATGGTGGCAAGCAGCTTGGTGTCGAGCTTTTCTTCAACCTCTTCCATGGATTTTACCGTATCTCGCAGATACACTCTCATGCACAGCCACGCTGCCGTTGCCACAGCGGCGGCGGCACCCGCTATTTTTGCATATTTCACCGCGCCGGACGAGTTAACAGGTGCAACCGGCACCGAAGGATTCTGAAGTATATCAAGAGAAACATTGTTCAGAATGGTTTCAGCAAGCTCTTCATAGTTTGCAAGAACCGCCTTTGTTATGAGGAAAGCATCTCTCGGTGTATTTGAGGACACTGTCATTTCCAGCAGATTGGTTTCATTTATAACAGTCGCTTCAATATTTCCTTTGGCGCTGTCTGACCCCATCTCCTCGGCAACATATTTGTTCATGGTGTCACTCTTGAGTATCTGGGAAAAGGAGCCTGCAAGGCTTTTTGCTGCGCTGAGGTTTGAGTATACCGAGTTTGCTCCGTCGCGCACGGATACGACAAATGTTGTTTTTGTGCGGTACTCAGGAGTATAGAAAGCGGAGCTTGCCACATAGGTACAGGAAGCTGCAATAATCGCAACCAGAATTATCACCCAGAACTTGCGCAAGAGCTCCCACAGCATGAGCATGGGGTGAATCGGCCTGTCCTGATTTTCAATTTCAATTATTTTTTCGTCCATACCGTTTTCACCTCACTCCACAACAACAATCAGCCTTGTGTGACTTTGAGAACTGCCGTAGCCCGTCGAATAAGTCACGGTATAGGTGCCGGGAACACCGGTATCTACGTCGGATTCGATTTTGACCCCGCTTATATTGGTTGTTACAGCTCCTCCTGAGGAGTAGCTCACAAAATATTTCTCAGGGCTGAACTCGGTGCCCACGGGAACATATACAAGATACTGGCTGAGCTGAATGTTTGCGGGATTCGGTTCTTCGCTTGTCACCTCAACTTTTACTGTGAGGTGGGCGGTATCGCCCTTGCTGTTTGTCACTCTCAGCTCCACAGTGTGTTCGCCTACTGTGTCAATATTTGTACTGTCCTCAAGTGAATACATAACCTTGCGGGTGATGTCGCCGTCAAACATATCTGAAGCATTGATGCAATTCAGTATATCAACGGTCCTTGAATGTCTGAACACAAGAGGGTGAGTCACCTCAAACGCAGGTGCTTTATAGTCGGTATAGCACACAGTACGCTCTGCACGGCTCATATGGTTTTTGGAATCAAAGGCAACGTATGTAACCTTGCATTTGTTTCCGTTAATGAGATTAGAGGTGCTTTCAACCAGCAGAGAATCCGTCACATCTCCGTCCTCAGGATCCATAGCGGTAACGCCCTCGAGCAGTTCTTCATCGGTTGCGTCAGTTGTTATATACAGAATCTGCTCGTCAAAGCTAATAATCGGGCATTCGGAGCTTGCCGTGGTGTGCTGATAAAATACGTATGCTGCAACAAGAGCTATTGCCAGAACCGCAAGCAGAATCAGCAGGATAATATTTATTCTCTTCATTGGGTTTACCTCGTTTAATACTGCATAAGGTTGTCCATCGTCAGCAGCGGCTGATTGGTAATTATGCGTTCGGGATTTTTGCGCAGCAGAAGGTCTGCCGTGCTTTCTGAAAACTCCTCATACAGAAATGCTTCGGCATCAGACAGGTCGGGAGTTCGGTGCTGCGCGCCGTGTGCGTCGCTTGCCACACAGCTTACGTGGCCGGAAGCAAGCAGCGTTTTTGAAAGATGATAGGCTCCCCTTCCGAATTTACCGAAAAGGCTTCCTCTGTTAAGCTGAATGCCCACACCTTCATCGTGCCATATCATTGCTGCACCGGGTTCATCCTGAAGGGCCACATAGCGCTCAGGGTGTGCAAGGATTGGTACAAGGTCCTCATCAAGAACGGAATAAAGTGTCTTTTCCATAAATTCGAGACCGGAATAAAAATCAAATTCAACAAGCAGGTATCTGCTGTTATTAAGGGTAAGCAGTTTTTTGTCTCTGTACAGCTGAATGATGTCTTCAGTTGCATAAATCTCCGCTCCGGGATAAATCTTAAGATCTATTTCTGCCTCTTTAAGCTCATTTCTGAAATTCTCAAAGCATTCGGCAAGCTCCGCAGATGCGTAGTTTTCAAACACTCTTTTCTGATTGCAGTGAGGGGTTGCTATCATGGCTGTAACGCCGTTTTCAGCGGCGACCTCCGCCATTGCCAAAGACTTGTCCATGTCCTGCGAACCGTCATCAAGCCCCGGCAAAATATGTGAATGTATATCAATCATGTTTTACTCCTGATGTTATGGCATTAGCTTTTTTCCGAAACGGATGTTCCGTTGAGGGCAAAATGTCTGCCGCATATTGCCGCAGTTGCAGGGCGGTGGGTTACTACAATGCAGGTCTTCACAAGTCCGCTTTCCGTAAGGTTTTCGAGCATTCTTCTCTCGGTGGCTTCATCAAGCGCACTGGTGGCCTCATCAAGCAGCATTATGGGCGCATTCTTCAGCAGCGCGCGTGCAACCGCAAGCCGCTGAGCCTGTCCCTCGGAAAAGCCTCGGCCCATTTCGCCCGTTTCGCTGTAAAGGCCCTCCGGCAGTCTGGAAACAAATTCATCGGCGCAGGCGATGCGAAGCACATTCCACAGCTCCCCGTCGCTTGCATCGGGCTTTACCATACGCAGATTTTCGGCGATTGTTCCTGCAAAAATCGTGTTGCCCTGGGGTACGTAGGAAAAGGCATCTCGCGTTGCGGCGCTTACTTCAAGCTTATCTCCGTTTTTGCCGGACAGCAGGATTATGCCGTTCTGCGGACGGACAAGCCCCAGCATAAGACGTATCAGTGTGGTCTTGCCTTCACCCGAGGCTCCCGTAATTGCCACAAGCTCACCGGGTTTTGCCTCAAGGCAGGCATTTTCCAGCACGGCTTCGCCCGTGCTGTACGCGAAGCTTACATTGTCCATAACCACGCTTACATCATCGGGGATAATCTCTTTTTCTCTTGCTCCCTCTTCCTCGGGAAGTTCAATGACTTCCATTATTCTGCCCGCTGAGGTCGTAACGGAAATAACCGTAGGAACAAGTCCGACAATAGTGCCGAAGGCGCTTCTGAGCATTGTTGCAAGCTGCAGGAACATTGTCATAAGGCCATAGGTTATATCATGTGACCACAGGCGGTAAACGCCCCAGCCGAAGCAGCATGCGGAAATGAGGAGGCCCACAAAACCCATTACCATACCCGCTACTACGGTAAAGCGGTTATTCTCAAGGAAAGAATCACGGTAGGTTTTCTGCAGATCCTGCATACGTCCGCTGAAGGAATCCATAAGTCCGAAGGATTTTACCGTGGTGATATTGCGGAACGAATCCTCGTGGAAGCTCATTACCTCGCTTCCTATCGCCTTCATGCGCTTATTGTACTCACGCATGCGTGTCATAATCGTTCTGGAGGCAATTACGGAAGCAGGAGCGCCGATAAGCGCTATGATAGCCATTATGGGATCGTAAAACAGTATAATTACAAGTGAGCCCACAAACTGAACCGAACCCGTAACAAAGCTCGGAATAAGGCTTGTCACGCTTCCCGCAACAACGGAAACATCACCGTTCAGACGGCTCATCAGGTCGCCGCTGTGGAAAAACTTGAGTTGTTCCCAGTCCGTGCGCAGCATACGGTCATATACTTCCGCCTGGATTCCGTTCTGAACCTTGATATTGATTACAGCGGCAACACGGCTGGCAAGTCCCTGCATGACAATACTGCCCACAAGCATACCGCCCATGAAAATAACCGATGCCCACAGGCCGTGAGCATTATAGCCCGTGACGACGTCAATCATCTGCTTCATTGCAACGCTTGAAAGCAGGGACATTACTGTGGCAATGACACCCAGGACAATATGTATATAAACGGCATAGCGATAGCGGCGAATGTATTTGAACATCCACCTTGCCTCTTTCCACATATCGCGGAAGAAACCGTCTTTAATTTTTTCTTTGACTTTACCTGTAAGGCTCACCAAGGCAGCTTCCTTTCCCGCAATCTGCTCAATGGGCATAATAGCGCATTATTAATCATTTTATTTTACCACACTACCGTCAATATTCAATAGTGTTTTTTAATAATAATGTAAAAAAGAAGGCAAAAACCGATGTGCGCTGCACATCAGTTTTTTGCCTTCTTGGCTTTTCTGACAACAAGATGTCTGTTTGTTTCCATTCTGAGCCGCTTCCAGTCGGGTACGGTTTCCGCAAGGCTTGCGTAAAATTTCTCCGAATGGTCAGGGTGCAGAAAATGGGTGAACTCGTGGGCAACCACATAGTCGACGCATTCCTGAGGCGCGGCAATGAGGTTTGTGTTGAAGGTCAAAACCTTCTTCTGCGGCATACAGCTTCCCCACTTCGACTTCATGGTGCGTATACGGATTTCGGGCCACGGCACACCCTGCTTTTCAAACACGGGGTAAAGCCTTCTGCAGCTTTCCTCAACGGTCTCGCGGCAGCTCTCCCTGAGCCACTTATCAAGGGTTTTCCTTTTCAGCTCAAGGTCTGCGGCGTTCTTTACGCGCAGCACCGCGGTTTTTCCGTCAAACAGCACCGCGTTTTTACCGCCTTCCTCAACACGCAGAGGATAGTCTGTGCCGAGGAGCTGAACAATGTCGCCGTTTTCATACTGCGGCGTTTCCCGCTCTGCTCCGCTTTCGGAAAATCTGTCCAGCGCGCGCAGGATTAAATCCTCCTTTTCCCGCATGAAGCGCTCTATCTCCGCCACCGTAATGTATGGCGATGCGGAAACGTAAACGCTCATATCGGGCTTGATTCGAAGATTAATGTTCTTCACCCGCTTGCGCTGAAGCTCATATCTGACCTCTCTTCCCTTAAGAAGAACAGTATGCGTCATACGCCCTTCTTGGTGGGTACCCACCAGGTGAAGCCCAGCATTAGAGTGCAGGCGAGGGTCTTTGCGGCGGAAACGCCTGCCTCAGCGCCAACCTTTTTGCCGATGAGGAAATATTCACTGCTGTGCATTGCGGCAAGAATCAAGGGTGCGGAGGGATTCTTTTTCTTCGCGGCATGGTAGAAGCACCAGCCCCACAGGGCCATACATACGGCCTGATTCATTCTCCAGAATGCTTTGCTGTTCATCATAGTGATTTCTCCTTTATTATTTTTTTCAGTATCTCTTCGTCCGCGGGACAGAAATCGAAATTTGGAATCTCCTGCGGCGTTATCCACTTTATGTCGTTGTGCTCCAACATTTTCGGCACACCCTCGGCAATGCGGGAATTGAAGAGTGTGAGGTGCACCGTAAGGTCGGGGTATTCATGCACAACGTCCATGAACACGTCCTCCACCGCCACGGTGACATCAAGCTCCTCGCGGCACTCGCGGATAAGTGCCTGCTCTTTGGTTTCACCCTTTTCCACCTTGCCGCCCACGAACTCCCACAGGAGCCCGCGTGCCTTATGGGCAGGTCGCTGGCAAATCATAAATTTATCATCTTCCCATACAAGTGCTGCAACAACTTCCGTCATGGTTTTTCTCCGTATCTTTTGATAGCTTTATTATATCAAATCTGGCGGAAATGTAAATAAAAAGCTTGCATTGCGGCAAAGCCGCAATGCAAGCAAAAGAGAGGCTTATTCCTTCGCACCGCTTACTATGTTGTAGTAGGCGTTGGAGGTGACGCGATAGATTATTGTGTATATCACCGCGAAGACCGCGACGGTGATGGCGGCGGTGATGATGAGCAGCTTCAGGTCTGTAACCGCAAAGAGCATGAGCATCTTATAGATAAGCGGGAAGGCGAAGCAGAAATGCAGCACACCGAAAACTATGGGCAGAGCGAAAACCGTCAGCATCTGGGAGTTTATGCTCTTGCGGATATCGCGCTTTGTCATGCCCACCTTCTGCATTATCTCAAAACGGGACTGGTCCTCGTAGCCCTCGGATATCTGCTTGTAGTAGATGATGAGAACGGTGGCGCAGATGAACACTATGCTGAGCATGATGCCCAGGAAGAACAGACCGCCGTAGAGTCCGAAGAAATCGCTGCGCTCCGAGGCGATGCAGCCGTAGCTGTAGCCGTAATTATCATAGTCAGCTTCATCGAGCAGATAGTTTCCCAGCGCATCTCCGTAGGCCTCTTCGATGGCTATCTGCTCCTCTTCGGTGGTATCGGGAACGTTGAAGAAATAGTTCCACCGTGCTTCGGGGATATAGTATTCGCCGCCTTTTTCGCGCATTTCGTCGACCTTTTCATACAGAGCGTCGGCAACGGGCTTTACATCGTTTACGACTACGCAAACGGTATCCACAATGGAGGCCATGGCGTTGCCGTCAAAGGAGTAATCCTCCTTGCCGGGAGTGACCTTTATCACGGGGCCGCTTGCTATCTGGATGGTGTCGAACTCATAGGGGGAACGGTTCCAGTAGATGATACCTTCACCTTCCTTGAGGGTATGGCTCGTACCCATAAGGCGGTTGTAGTCGGAAAGGTACATGAGAGTCACGTCAATGATTCCGTCAATGGAGTCAAGGGAGTTATAGCCCTCTACGTTGGGATCGACCTTGCCGTCGTTGAGAACGCCCGAAATGTCGAGGCTGCGGTATTCCATGACGTCGGTCTGCTTTCCGTCCAAAGTGCCTTCAATAGCGGCGCGGATACCGTCAATGTGCTCCTCAGTCATATCGTCAAGGCTTTCAAACCGCACGCCCGCGGCAAAGTCCTGGGGATAGCGCATACGGAGGCTTCCTTCCCTGCCGAAAAACAGGCAGGAGGTGGAGGATATCATGACCAGCACCATGGTGGCAAGAATGCAGATGGAGGCAAGACCCGCGCCGTTACGCTTCATGCGGTAGCTCATGGAAGAAACGGAAACGAAGTGGTCTGCGCGGTAGTAATACTTCTTGTTCTTCTGCAGAATTTTGCACAGCAGTACGCTGCCCGCGATGAAAATGATGTAGGTGGCAACGATGACCATGATTACCGCAACGAAGAAGCCCGTCAGCGCCTGAAGCGGATTGTCGATGCTCACGGCGATGTAATATGCCGCGGCAAGGATGGCAAAGCCCAGAATACCCAACACCCAGTTTGCCTTGGGAGGCTTTTCGCCGTGGTTTTCGCTCTTCAGCAGCGCAATGGGGTTTGCCGCGTGTACCTGACGCAGGGCGTTGAGGTAGAGCAGAATGAAGATGGCGCCAAAGATCATAAGCACCATTTTTATGGTGCGTGTGGAGATGCTGAAGCCGTAGTCGATGTCATTATCCATCATGTTGGTCATGGCAAGCTCGGCAAATTTCTCAAAGAGCATTCCGAGGGCAAGACCGACAGCAACGGCGATGACGAAGATGAACAGAGTTTCCCAGAAGAGAATGCGGCTGATGCTGTTCTTGCCCATGCCGAGAACGTTATACAGACCGAACTCCTTTTTGCGGCGGCGCATGAGGAAGGAGTTTGTGTAAAACAGGAATATGGCGGAGAATATGGCCACCACCCAGGTGCCCAGAGTCATAATCAGTGAAAGGCTGGCGGACTCTCTGCCGAGAAACTCGACTTCGCCCAGAGCGCCCATGATGTAATACATCATGACCATGCCGATGCAGGTGAGCATATAGGGCAGGTAAAGCTTTTTGTTCTTTACCATTCCCGTTACTGCCAGCTTGGGATAAAAGAGCTTTTTCATTTGCGCTCACCACCTGCCTGAAGCATCGTAAGGGTGTCGGATATCTTCTGATAAAGCTGCTCGCTGGTGCTGTCGCCGCGGTAAAGCTGATGGTAGACCTCGCCGTCCTTGATGAACAAAACGCGCTGTGCGTGGGATGCCGCCTTGACAGAGTGAGTTACCATGAGAATGGTCTGACCTCTGGAGTTGATGTCGCCGAACAGACGCAGAAGCTCATCGGTGGATTTGGAGTCAAGAGCGCCGGTGGGCTCGTCGGCAAGAATAATTTTCGGGTTGGTGATGAGTGCTCTTGCAACGGCGGCGCGCTGCTTCTGACCGCCCGACACCTCGTAGGGATATTTCTTCAGCAGCTGTGTAATGCCGAGCTGACCTGCCACGACGGAAAGGCGTGCCGCCATTTCGTTATAGCTCTTGCCTGCCAGCACCAGAGGCAGATAAATATTGTCCTCCAGGCTGAAGGTGTCAAGGAGGTTGAACTCCTGAAACACGAAGCCGAGATTGTCGCGGCGGAAATCGGAAATTTCCTTGTCCTTGATGGCGGTGAGCTCTCTGCCCTCCAGCTTGACGCTGCCCGCAGTGGGCTTGTCCAGTGCGGCGAGAATATTCAGCAGGGTTGTTTTGCCGCTGCCCGATTCGCCCATGATTGCAACGTATTCGCCCTCTTCAACACTGAAATTCACGTTTTTCAGGGCTTCCACCTTACTGCCGCCAAATCGGGTTGTATATACCTTTTTCAGATTACTTACTTCAAGAATGCTCATGTTCAAAACTTCCTTTCGGGGATTTTCTGAGCCTATTGTAACAAAAGGAGAAATTGCATACCATCGAATCGGCTTACAATTCCTCCTTTATTTCTAACACTTTTGTCACATTCACTCGTGACGCTTTCTTTCCTCGGGGAAAGTGAGATAAACGCTTGTTCCTCTGTCAATCTCCGACTCTGCGCTGATGGAGATTCCCAGATTATCGCAAACGCGCTTGCAGAGGTAAAGTCCCAGACCGCTTGCCTTTTTGTCCTCGCGTCCGTTGAAGCCCGTGTAGCCCTTTTCGAAAATGCGCGGCAAGTCCTCCGCCGCAATTCCTATGCCGCTATCGCGGATATACAGAGTGCGTTCTCCTTTAATACCGATGCTTATGCCGCCGCTTTGAGTGTATTTAAGCGCATTCGACAGAAGCTGTTCTATGACAAAGCACAGCCATTTTTCGTCCGTAAGCACACTGACCGCTACGGGCTCATAGTCAAGGCTGAGCCTTCTTCCGATGAACTCACCCGAGAACTTCTTAACCGACTGACGTATGATGCCGTCAAGCTCATACTCGCGGAAAACATAGTCCGTGGACTCGGAATCAAGACGCAGGAAGGCCAGCACCATTTCCACATACTGCTCGATGCGGTTTAAGTCCGCCGAGAGCTTTCGTGACATGGGCGAATCCTCGGTCTGAAGCTTCAGGCGCATGGCGGAAATGGGCGTTTTTATCTGATGCACCCACACGGTATAATACTCCGTCATGTCTGAAAAACGGCATTCAGCCTTTTCTTTCGCAAGGCGCTGCTGCTCACTGAGCATAGCGATTATTTCTCTGTAATCCGTATCCTCAATGCTCTCCGCAGGCGGAAGGTCAGTCATAAGCTCTGCCGTAAGCTTCTTCAGCTCCTCAAGGCGCTTATGCCGTCTGCTGACCTTTATGTAGTCACAGGCAAACATCGCGATGCCGAAGACGAAACAGATAACGCCGGGGTACGCCACGGCGGACAGAGGCAGCCGATAGAGATAAAAGGACGCGTAAAAAACAATATAGAACAGCAGAAATGCGGCGATGGCAAGTCTGCGCTGTTTCAGATATCTTAGAAACATTTCCGCTCCTTACTCAACAATATATCCCACGCCGTGCTTTGTCGTTATGAAGCCCTCAAGGTGCGCGGCATCAAGCTTTTTGCGGAGTCTGCCCACGTTTACGGTGAGGGTGTTTTCGTCCACAAAGCAGTCGCTTTCCCACAAAAGCTCCATAAGCTTTTCGCGGCTTACAACCTTGCCCTTATTTTTCATGAGCGCAAGCAGAACGCGGTATTCATTCTTCGTGAGAGGGATTTTTTCGCCTCTGTAGGTGAGACTGTTGTCGCCCGTATTCAGAAGCGCACCGCGATGCTCGATAACGGGCATGCTTTCGCCGAAGTCATAGCTCCGTCGGAGCATGGCGTTTATCTTTGCCATGAGCACGTTTCCGTCAAAGGGCTTGGCGATAAAATCGTCCGCACCCATGTTCATGGCCATGACGATGTTCATATTGTCCGATGCCGAGGAAATAAAGATAATCGGCACCTTTGACACCTTGCGCATTTCCTGGCACCAGTGGTAGCCGTTAAAGAAAGGCAGAGCTATGTCCATGAGCACAAGGTGGGGCTGAAACTCCGCAAATTCACCCATGACATCTCGGAAGTTTTTCACCGCCCTGGTTTCAAGCTCCCACATCTGTGCCTGAGCCTCCACCGCCTCGCCTATGCCCATATCGTCCTCAATGATAAGCAGTTTATACATATTACTTTTCCTTGCTGTTTTTCTCGGTGTAGGCAGCAATCATTCTGTCCAGCACCGCGTTTACCTGTCCGTTTTCTCTGCGCACGGCAAACATTCCGCCCGAGTAATACTCCTCGCGCAGAAGCATGCTCATAAAAGCGCAGGCGAGCTTAAAGCCTGCGTTGGGAAGGCGCCTGAGCTCCTCGTCAACATCAACCGGACGGCTTTTAAGAAAATCGCCGTAGTTGCCCACAAGCAAATCCACAGGGCCCAGCACGTCATAGAAAACCTGCGGGTCCTCCTGAGTTTTCAGGTATTCAAGTCTTTCAACAATGCTCATTACAGTTACCTCTTTTGTTTCGCTTTGCAATATTATATCACGACTTTGCAAACAAAGAAAGTGCTTCGGCAAAACCGAAGCACTTTCTTTGTTTTAGAGGCCCTTCATGGTAAGGCTTATGCGCTTTTTACCCAGGTCAACACCGAGGATTTTCACGTTTACAACATCGCCCACGGAAAGCACCTCGGAGGGATGCTTTATATACTTATCGCAAATCTGGGAGATATGCACAAGTCCGTCCTGATGCACGCCGATGTCCACGAATGCGCCGAAGTCGATGACGTTGCGCACGGTGCCCTTGAGCACCATGCCCTCCTTCAAGTCCTTCATGTCCAGCACGTCCGTGCGGAGCAGAGGAGGCGGAAGCTCATCGCGCATATCGCGTCCGGGCTTGGAAAGCTCCTTTACAATATCAAGCAGAGTGGGAACGCCTACGCCCAGTTCCTTTGCAAGTGCCTCGGGATTGCCCACGGATACGGGAGCCTTGCCCAACTCCTTGGAGGAAATTCCGCATTTCTTCAGAATTTCGTTTGCAACGGCATAGGATTCGGGGTGAACACCCGTGTTGTCAAGGGGATTGCGGCTTCCGGGAACGCGGAGGAAGCCCGCGCACTGCTCAAAGGCCTTGGGGCCCAGCTTGGGAACCTTTTTCAGCTCCGCGCGAGAGGAAAAGCTTCCGTTTTCCTCGCGGTAGGCAACGATGTTTTTGCACACCGCGGAGGAAAGTCCCGAGATGTGCGACAGCAAAGAGGGTGACGCGGTATTAAGGTCTGCGCCCACAGAGTTTACGCACTCCTCAACAACGCCGTCAAGGGCCGCCTCAAGCTGCTTCTGTGGCATATCGTGCTGATACTGTCCCACGCCGATGGCCTTGGGCTCTATTTTAACAAGCTCCGCAAGAGGATCCTGAAGTCTTCTCGCAATGGAAACCGCGCTTCTCAGCGTAAGGTCAAAATCGGGCATCTCCTGCGCCGCAAGCTTGGAGGCGGAGTAGACCGATGCGCCCGCCTCGCTTACCACCATGTAGGCGGCACCGCTGTGCATTTCCTTAAGCGTTTCGGCGGTGAACATCTCCGTTTCCTTGGAGGCCGTGCCGTTGCCTATGGCGATTATCTGGACACCGTAGCGGCTTATCATGCTTTTCAGCACCTGCTTTGACTTTGCCGCCTGAGCTTCGCTGTGAGTGGGATAAATGACGGAGGTGTCAAGCACCTTGCCCGTTGCGTCCACAACCGCAAGCTTGCAGCCCGTGCGGTAGCCAGGGTCAAGACCGATTGCCACCTTGCCCTTTACGGGCGGCTGAAGCAGAAGCTGACGGAGGTTTACGCCGAAAAGCTTGATGGCGGCATCGCAGGCGGTATCGGTGAGGTCACTTCTTATCTCGCGCTCAATGGAGGGGAAAATAAGGCGGCTGTAGCTGTCCTCGCAGGCGGCTTTTACAGCCTCGCCGCATGGGGTATTCCCCTGCACATAGATGTTGTTTATTGCGTTGAGGGGCAACGCGCTGTCAATATCCACGCTGACCTTGAGGAAGCCCTCCTTTTCGCCTCGGTTTACGGCAAGAACGCGGTGGCCCGCAATCTTGCACACGGGCTGGGAGAACTCATAGTACATATCGTAAACGCTGGATTCGTCCTTTGCGGCGCATGAGGAAAGCACGGCGTTGCGGAACACGATGTTGCGCACTCTTCGGCGCACCTCGGCATTGTCGGAAACGGTTTCGGCAATGATGTCCATTGCGCCCTGAAGCGCCTCCTCCGCAGAAGCAACGCCCTTTTCCTCATCAACAAACCTTTCAGCCATTTCAATGGGAACGAGGTTTGATTTCTGCTTCAGCAGAATTTCGTCCGCAAGGGGCTGGAGGCCCTTTGCCTTTGCCACCGACGCCCTTGTTTTGCGCTTGGGGCGGAAGGGACGGTAAATATCCTCAATCTCCGCAAGTGTTGCCGCCCGGTCAAGCGCGGCGGAAATCTCCTCCGTGAGATTCTCCTGCTGGGCTATGAGACCGCGCACCTCCTCGCGCCTTGCGTCAAGATTGCGCAGGTAAGTCAGCTTGTCGGAAATTTCGCGTATCTTCTGGTCGTCCATGGTGCCGTGCATTTCCTTGCGGTAGCGGGCAATGAAGGGAATGGTGTTGCCCTCGTCAAGCAGGGTGATTATGTTTGCCACATACTCTTCCTTAACCGAAAACGCCTCGGCAATTGTTTTTGCGTAGTTCATAG
>JAZRVW010000005.1:0-51464 GCA_045599385.1 Oscillospiraceae bacterium
TACGAAAAAACATCAATCTCTCAGGGTGCGAAGCAGTTTTGAGCGAGAGATTTTTCGTTCAGACAAAATAACAAAAACTCGGCAATGCTGACGCATGCCGAGTTTTGTTATGATGTATGGGCGGAAAAGGTCCGTTCAAAACCTATTCCTCCCTATGTGAGAGCGCCCAAAGCTGCTCTTTTATTTTATACTTGATTTATTCTGCACTTTCAGTTAAAATAGCTTGCGTTACTATCTCCATGGAGGAATAATAAATGAAGTTTTTATCTGAAGAGTGGTTCGTAGCCCTTGAGGAAAACATTTACCGCCTGTTCAACAAGTCCAGCAAGCTGACCTTCAAGTTCTGCGAGGTTTTTGATAACTGCCCCGGTGAGCATCCTCTCGTCTGGGTTGTATATGACGTTGACCGCGGCATCGCAAAGAATGTCACCCACGGTTTTGACGTTATCCCCGAAAACGACTATCTCGCAAGAGGCGACTACAAGGATCACATCAGAGTCTGCAAAAAGGAAATCGACCCCAAGAAGTCCGTTATCAACGGCACCTTCACCGTTGACGACCACGACGTCGGCGTAAGCCCTCTCAGACTTCTCGGCCTTATCAACATGTACATGCGTCTTGTTGAGGCAAAGCAGCTTGACGGCGTAGAATACGACTGATGCAAGTTGAATACGCCTGAGACTGTCAAAAAACACCGTACAGCGATAGAAAACGGAAGGGAAGATAGTGTGAAAGAAACCTATGAAAGGTGTCTTTCACGTTAAATCAGTTATTTTTATGAACTTTTTATAAAAGTTCATAAAAATAAGCAGCTTGTCAAAATAGTATTTTTGACAAGCTGAGCCGGTTGAAAAGTTCAACCGGCTTTTTTCTTATCTCTTTCCGAGCTTCTCAAGCGTTTCGCCTGCAATGCGGTAAACCGTCCAGTCGCTCATGGGTTCTGCGCCCATGGAGCGATAAAAATCTATGCTCGGAGTGTTCCAGTCAAGGCACCACCATTCAAGGCGTCCGCAGCCGCGGTCAACGGCAATGCGCGCCAGCTCCGTCAGAAGCGCCTTACCGTAGCCTTTCCCACGGAATTGCGGTTTTACATACAAGTCCTCAAGATATATTCCCGCTCGTCCGAGAAAAGTTGAGAAATTATGAAAGAACAAGGCAAAACCGACTTTTTCGCCGTCCTCCGCGGCAAAAAGCACCTCGGCTTTTTTCTCGTCAAAAAGCCAGTGCTCCAGGGTTTCCGCATCGGCAACAACTTCATCAAGCATTTTTTCATAGTCCGCAAGGTCTTTTATAAACTGCAGAACGGTTTCCGTATCTTTTCTTTCCGCAAAAACAAATTCCATAATGCCGCCTTATTTTTCCCATGTGCGCTCAGAGATGATATATCTCGGGCGCGCTTTTGTTTCCATATAGATTTTGCCGATATACTCACCGATTATGCCGAGGGAAACAAGCTGAACACCGCTGATAAAGCAGATAATGCAGGTCATGCTTGCCCAGCCTTGTACGGTATTTCCGCAGAGGGCGGAAACGAGCGCCCAGATGCAGCCGATGAAGCTTATGAGTGCAACAATCAGTCCGAAGCTCATGATAAGACGCAGGGGCTTTACGGAAAGACTCGTTATGCCGTCGGCGGCAAGTCCGAGCATCTTTCTCAGGGGATATTTGCTTTCTCCCGCTATGCGTTCCGCGCGCTCATACTCCACGCTGGTGCTCTTAAAACCCACAAGAGGAATCATGCCGCGAAGGAAAAGATTAACCTCTTTGAAGTTTGCAAATTCCTGTAAAACACGGGAGCTTACAAGGCGGTAGTCAGCATGGTTGTACACCACCTCGGCACCCATGGCGGAGAGAAATTTATAGAAGCCCTGCGCCGTCGTGCGCTTGAAAAAGGTGTCGCTTTCCCTTGAGGAGCGCACGCCGTAGACCACCTCACAGCCGCCAAGATATTCCTCCACCATTTTATCCATGGCGTTTATATCGTCCTGACCGTCGCAGTCGATGGAGATGGTGATGTCGCATACGTCCTTGGCCTCCATGAGCCCCGCCAGCACCGCATTCTGATGCCCTCTGTTGCGGCTCTGGGAAATGCCCAAATAATGCTCGTCGCTTTCCGCAAGGCCGCAGATAATATTCCACGTACCGTCCCTGCTTCCGTCATTGACAAACAGCACACGGCTGTCGGGAGAGATTTTGCCTTCACCCGAAAGCTGCGTTATTTTATTCAGAAACATGGGCGCGGTTAAGGGCAGCACCTCCTGCTCGTTATAGCAGGGGACCACTATATAGAGAATCGGGCACATATTCACGCTTTCGCCTTCCTTTCCATAACACTGAATGCTTTTGCCGCCAAAATCGCTGCAAGCGGTATTGCGGCATACCTATATCTGCTTTGTACTTCCACCAGAAGAAACACAAGAAAGAATCCCAGCAGCAGAACCGTCAAAAAGTTCGTCCTGTTGTCCCCCGGTGAAAAAAGATTTATCACCGTTCCCGCAGCTGCGGCAAGCCATATAAGAAAATATACCGCCGCGTTTAACGCTCCCATGTGAAATCTGAAGCCTGCCGCAGATAAAAACGGCAGCATCATATCAGTATCCTTTATATTCATCATTGACCACGAGTCGCCGATTTCCCGCACCCACATAATCTTGATTTTTCTGTCAAAAAACTCCATTGGCTCCGGGCAGGCGGCATAGGATTTCTTTATTATTTCCGCAGTTTCCGCCTTGCGCTGTGCCGCGTCACTCAGCCTCAGTATATAGGTGTTTTTATCAGAATAGGTACCGCTGCCGCTGAAGTCAAGACCGATGGCAAATTTCCATTCGGGAACATTATTGCCAAGTCCGAAAGGCGCGGCGCCGACGCACGTTAAAAGAATCGCCGTTACCTTTGTAGTCAGTACATAGCAGACCGCCAGCACCGCAAGCCGCAGCAGAATTTTTATCAGATTTTCCTTATGGGGATCCTGCAGGAAAAGCCATATTGCCATGCAGCCTGAGGCAACAAGCACAAGCACGGCTTCGGGGCGCATAAGCTGGCTTATGCCCAGCATTGCGCCGGACAGTGCGGCGCTTACGTTACGCTTGTCCCGCAGCAGTAAATACAACGCAAGCAGCATAAAAAATCCTGCAATATGCTGATTTGTAAGCACCGAGCTCAGCTGTACCGCATCGGGATAAACCGCATACAGAAATGCAGCGCAGAGAGCGGCGCGCTTTCCCGCGGTTTTTTCTGCCACAAGGTATATCAGATAATCTATGCCCATCATAAAAATCAAATTGATGATTTTAAGTGCCGTTATACCTCCGAAAAGCTTTATAACAAAAGCCTCGTACAGCACAAAGGGTATCTGGTATGCCCAACGGGCAAAGTACGGCTCATACAGCCACGACATTTCTCCGTTTGCAGTATGTACCGCCGCATAATACAGTGTTTCAAAATCGCTTACAGGCGCGGTATCAATAAGCACAATGTAGGAAAACCGCGTAACCGCGCATACCGCCATAACTGCCCAAAGAAGATATTTTTCCTTCACGGGCAGCTTCATGATCGCCATGCAGCAAAGCAGCGCAGCAGCGCAGTATAAAAGGGGCCAGGGCAGCAATTCTTTATATTGATCTGCCATTCCCACTATAATCTGGAGCATCACTGATATTACAGCTATGCTTACTGCCGCAGCGCACAATATGCTCAGTTTATTCTGCTTCTGCATGCAGGTCATGAGTATTTCTCCGTTCTGTTATCCTCTACAACATAAATCTGGAACTCGCCTCTGGCAGTGTGGACGCCCTCATCGTTGTAAACATTGGTTTCCACAAGCACGACGGTTCTTCCGTCCTTTATTATTCTGCCCTCGGCACGCAGTTTTTTACCCTTTGAGGGACGGATATAGTACATATTTCCGCTTAAGGTAACGCCCCTGCGGTCAAGCTGGCTGACGGCCACACCCGCCGCCACATCGCAGAGGGAGTATACGAAGCCGCCGTGGGCCATGCCCCAGGGGTTCATGGCTTCGGGACGGAGCTCACCCTCCACAACGCAGAAGTCCTTTCCGATGTCTGTTACCTCAATGCCGTTGTATTTATTATAGGCGCAGCGTTCATTCACCCGCTGCATAATTTCTTCCTTGGTCATTTTAATCCCACCTTATTGCCCTTAATTATATCCGCGTGGGAATATATCGTCAAGCGCAAAGAAAAAGGGACAGCAAAGCTGTCCCTTTTTCAGCGTTTCTGAAGAACTATATCGTTTCCGCTGAGGCTTGCGGTGATATAATCTCCGCTGCCTATGCTGCCGTCAAGCAGCATCTCCGCCGCCTTATCCTCAATGAGTGTGCGTATGGTGCGGCGAAGCGGTCTTGCTCCGTATTTTTCGTCATAGCCCTTTTCCGCAAGGGCGTTCACCGCCTCCTCCGTCACCTCAAGCTCCATGCCCAGCTCCTGAAAACGCTCCGACACAAGCTGAAGCATACGTCGGGTTATGCTCCGTATATTGTCCTTTGAAAGTCTGTGGAAAATTATCCGTTCGTCGATGCGGTTCAAAAGCTCGGGGCGGAAGGTGGTCTTCAGCTCCTCGTTAATCGTGTTTTCAAGCTCAAGCTCCTCTGCGGCTGAATTTGCGGGCGAGGCAAAGCCTATGCGCCGACGTCCGTCAGTTATGGCCTTTGCGCCGATGTTTGAAGTCATGACCACAACGGTGTTGCGGAAATCCACCCTGCGTCCCGCAGAATCTGTCAGATGGCCGTCATCGAGGATTTGCAGAAGTATGCCCCACACGTCCTCGTGAGCCTTTTCAATCTCATCGAAAAGCACCACAGACCAGGGGTGTCTGCGCACCTTTTCCGTAAGCTGACCGCCCTCCTCGTAGCCCACATAGCCCGGAGGTGAGCCGATGAGCCGTGACACGCTGTGCTTTTCCATATACTCGGACATATCAAGGCGAATCATGGCATTGCTGTCGCCGAAAACCGCCTCCGCAAGCGCACGGCAAAGCTCGGTTTTGCCCACGCCCGTAGGCCCGAGAAACAGGAAGCTGCCCACGGGTCTTGAAGGGTCGGAAAGTCCCACACGTCCTCGGCGGATTGCCCTTGAAACCGCGGAAACCGCCTCCTCCTGCCCCACGATTTTCCCGTGGAGAATTTGCTCCATATCACGAAGGCGTCTGGCATCGTCTGAATCAATGTTGGTGACGGGTACTCCCGTCCACACGGACACCACCTGCGAAATATCCTCGCTTGTCACAAGCGTTCCGCCCGCAACGCGCACACGCGCCGCCGCCTCGTCCACAAGGTCGATGGCCTTGTCGGGCAGAAAGCGGTCGTTTATATAGCGCACGGAAAGGTCGATGGCCGCCTCAAGCGATGGGCGGCTTATTTTTACCTTGTGATGTCCCTCAAGGCTTTCCCGCGCCGCAAGAAGCATTTTCATTGTCTGCTCTCTCGTAGGCTCATTTACACGCACGGGCTGAAACCGCCGCTCCAGCGCCGCGTCCTTTTCCACATGGCGACGGTATTCCTCAAGGGTCGTGGCACCTATAATCTGCACCTCGCCGCGTCCCAATGCGGGCTTGAGAATATTCGCCGCATCAATTGCGCCCTCTGCGGAGCCTGCACCGATTATGGTGTGGATTTCGTCTATGAAAAGTATGACATCTCCCGCTTTTTTAACGTCCTTCAGGACTGCCTTAACGCGTTCCTCAAAGTCGCCGCGGTATTTTGTTCCCGCCAGAAGCGCGGGCAGGTCAAGGGCCACAAGGCGCTTTCCCGAAATGTTTTCGGGCGCCTTTCCCGAGGCTATGTGCAGGGCTATTCCCTCCGCAACCGCAGTTTTGCCTACACCCGGCTCGCCTATGAGCACGGGATTGTTTTTCGTCCTGCGGGACAGTATCTGAATACTGCGGTTTATTTCCTCATCACGCCCCACCACAGCCTCAATTTCACCGCCCGCCGCCAGCATGGTCAGGTCGCGGCTGTACTGGTCGAGCACCCTTGTTTCATTGTGGCGTGTGTTTGTCTTTGCCGCAGCCTGCTGAGTGGGCTTCGGCTTCGGCGTGCCCGAGCCGAAAACCGACATGATATCGGTATATAAATCATTCAAATCACAGCCTGCGGACTTCAGCGCCGCCGCACCCGCGCAGTCCGGCTGACGCAGAATGCCCAGCAGAAGATGCTCCGTTCCGATATAGCTGTGGCCCAGCGAGCTTGCGTCCACGGAGGCCTTTTCAATGGCGTTCCAGGCGTGCTTTGTGAGTCCCTGAGCAGGAATCCCCGGCGCACCGAGTCCCTCGCTGCCGGTGACGGTGTTTTTTACCGTTCTTTCGCTGATGCCGTGCTCACGCAGAATCTTCGCGCCCAGACCCGCGCCCTCGCGCAGTATGCCGAGCAGAAGATGCTCCGTACCCACATAGCTGTGACCGAGGCTGAAGGCGGAAAGGCGCGCCTGTTCAATGGCCTCCTCCGCCTTTTCGGTGAATTTTTCATTATTCTTCAAGGTGAATCCCCCCTGCACTATGATAAGCTTTATGGCGCGCCGAACCTGCCGAAACAGGCACGGCACACAGCGATTATCCCCAAAATTTCAAATTATTATCTGACCCCTTCAATAAGCCTTTGCTTTTTTGCGCTTATGTGTTAAAATCTGAATTAATCCAAGTTTAATACTAATACCTAATAAAAAGCTTTAAAAAAGAAGCGAGGATTATTTTTGCCAGGCAAGGCGAAGACCGCAGGGAATACTGGTTATGTATTTCCAAGGGCTTCAACGCAGCATGGCGGAAATCATACTGCTTCTAATTGAATGTTTTTATTAGGGATTAGTATAATATGCATACACGGAGGTTATCTCATGGCTTTTGTAATTACCGAAAAGTGTCTTCTCTGCGGCTCCTGCGCCGAGCAGTGCCCCGCCGAAGCAATCGCAATGGTGGACGACCACTACGTTATCAACCCCGAAAAATGCCTTTCCTGCGGTGCCTGCGCCGCCCAGTGCCCTGCCGAAGCAATCGCAAAGGTTGAGGACGAGGAATACGTTGCCGAGGGTGTCGAGGACATCGTCGTTGAAATCGAGGAAATCGCCGCCGAAGAGGACGAGCCCTGCTACAAGATAGACTATGACAAGTGCCTTTCCTGCGGCTCCTGCGCCGAGCAGTGTCCCGCCGAGGCAATCGCAATGGACGAGGAGTCCCGTTACGTTATCAACCCCGAAAAATGCGCACGCTGCGGCTCTTGCGCCGAGCAGTGCCCTGCCGAAGCAATTTCTCTTTGCTGAAAAAAGGCGGTGTGCCACGCACACCGCTTTTTACGCCGAGGACAAAAATATGTACGATTTTGCTGAACTGTGGCAGAACGGACCCCGCTTTGCCCAATCGGAGCATTTCAGGCTCGGAACGGATTCCGTTCTGCTTGCCGATTTTGTAAACGCGGGCAAGCGCACAAGAGGAATTGACCTGGGCTGCGGCTCGGGAATACTGCCGCTTCTGCTCCTTACAAAACACGAAAAACTGCATATTACGGGACTTGAAATCAATTCCGATGCCGCCGCCTTTGCGGAGGCAAATCTCCGCGAAAACGGTCTTGCCGAACGCGCCAGAATAATTGTCGGCGACATCAGAGACCACAGAGAGCTTTTTGCCTCGGGGGAGTTTGACCTTGTGGTTTCAAACCCGCCCTACTTTGCCGCGGGCAGCGGCGCCGTTTCTCCCAGAGATGACCGCGCCGCCGCAAGAGGCGAGCTTCTGTGTACCCTTGAGGACACCGTGTGCGCCGCAAGCTATCTCTGCCGCACGGGCGGTGCCTTTTTTATGGTGCATCGTGCGGAGCGCCTTACGGACGCGCTGTGCCTTATGCGGCAGTACGGTCTTGAGCCGAAAAGACTCCGCACGGTTTCCCACAGCGCCGAAAAAGAGCCGTCTCTTGTTCTCATCGAAGCAAGGCGCGGCGGAAACGCGGGCATTAAGCTTATGCCGCCTCTTTTCATTCGCAATTCCGACGGCAGCGAAACCGACGAAATACTCAGGATTTATCACAGGGAGGTCACTCCATGAGCGGAAAACTTTATCTTGTGGGCACACCCATAGGCAACCTCGGCGATTTTTCGCCCCGCGCAGTCGAAACCCTTGAAAGCGTGGATTTCATCGCTGCCGAGGACACACGCGTTACGCTGAAGCTTCTCAACCATTTTGAGATACGCAAGCCCATGGTGAGCTATTTTGAGCACAACAAATACGCCTCGGGCGCAAAAATTTTCGCACGCATCGAGGCAGGTGAAACCTGCGCCCTCGTTACCGATGCGGGTATGCCCGCCATCTCCGACCCGGGCGAAGACATTGTGCGTATGTGCGCCGAAAACGGCATTGAGGTTGTAACCGTACCCGGTCCCTCGGCGCTCATCTCCGCCATTGCGCTTTCGGCGCTTCCCACGCAGCGCTTCTGCTTTGAGGGCTTCCTTTCCACCTCGAATAGAAGCCGCCGCGAGCATCTTGAAGGTCTCCGAAACGAGCGCCGCACCATGATTTTTTACGAGGCGCCCCACAAGCTCCTTCGCACCCTTGAGGACATGAAGGAGGTCTTCGGGGCAGACAGGAAAATTTCGCTCTGCCGTGAGCTTACAAAGCTTCACGAGGAAACCCTGCGCACCGATTTTGCGGGAGCCCTGGAGCACTTCACCGAAACCGCTCCAAAGGGCGAATTTGTGCTTGTCATTGAGGGCGCACCCGAAGAGGAGAGCAGCTTTTCCATGGAGGACGCGCTGGCGCTTGTTGAAAAATATCGCGGCGAGGGTCTTTCCCATAAGGCCGCCTGCAAAAAGGCCGCCGCCGAAAGCGGCTTCAAGACAAATGAGCTTTACGATGCTTCAATAAACTGAATTTTTGTATAAACAGAAAGCACCGCCAATACACTGTATTGACGGTGCTTTTATGTTCGGGGAACGAAAAACGCAGTCTTCACGACTGCGTTTTTTCATTATCAGACCTTTTCTTTAAGACGCTTGATACACTCGGGGCAGACGTTCTTTCCCTTGTAGCTTACGATGCCCTTGGTGCTGCTGCAGAAAATGCACGCGGGGTGGTACTTGTGAAGAATGATGTTGTCACCCTCAACAAAGATTTCCAGCGCATCGCGCTCTGCAATATCAAGCGTGCGGCGAAGCTCAATGGGAAGGACTATACGTCCGAGCTCGTCTACCTTTCTGACAATTCCGGTAGATTTCATACGTTTTCTCTCTTCTCTTTCTTTTGGGAAAAATTCATCAACGCTAAACTTTGAAGTAATTATACCAAATGAATATTCAAAGTCAACCTGTCGGAATGATTATCCACATTTTTGTATCAATTGTACAAAACGGTGCATGTGGTAACATACATTTTTGAGGTTAATTAAATGATGTTGAGCTTGTTTTGGTTAACATTTATTGGAATTTCGCTGTTGTTTTCACTTTTTGCAGGCACAGAGGCCGCCGTAGGAGCCGCCGCGCTTGAGGGGGCGGAAGCCGCTGTCAGCTTCACCCTGAGCATAGGCGGCGCAATCTGTCTCTGGTGCGCGGTCATGGAGCTTATGCGCGTCTGCGGCATTGCCGACGCTCTTGCAAAGGCTCTGCGTCCCGTGCTCCGACGGCTGTTCCCCGAGGCTTCGGCAAAAGATGAAATTCTTCAGCCGCTGTCCGCAAATGTCAGCGCAAATCTTCTGGGTCTCGGCAATGCCGCAACGCCCGTGGGAATCAAGGCGGCGCAGGGCATGGCGGCACTCGGCGAACGTGGCGTTGCCTCAGATGAGCTGTGCAGGCTCGTTGTTCTGAACACCGCGTCAATTCAGCTTCTGCCCACAACCATTGCCGCAATCCGTTCCGCAGAGGGCGCCGCCGTTCCCTTTGACATTCTGCCTGCCGTGTGGATAAGCTCAGCCGTGTCCGTAATTGCCGGACTTGCGGCGGCGAGGTTCATGGAGAAGCGGAAGCGATGAGCCTTTTTCTCACGCTTGCCGTTCCGCTTATCCTGCTTTTCGTGGGACTGTGCGCGGTTATTAAGGGCGTTGACATCTTCCCCGCCATGACCAAAGGCGCTCTTGATGGGCTGAAAACAGTCAAGGATATGTTTCCCGCTCTGATTGTGCTTTTCCCCGCCATATATATGCTTCGCGCCTCTGGCGCCCTTGACGCGTTTTCAGACGTTCTGAGACCTTTTTTCGCTTTTCTCGGGATTCCGTCCGAGGTTGCTCCGCTTGCGCTTCTGCGGCCTGTCAGCGGCAGTGCGGCAACCGCTGCCGCCGCCGACATAATTCGCACCGCAGGGGCGGATTCTCTCGTGGGGCGCACAGCGGCGGTGATGATGGGCTCAAGCGAAACAACCCTTTACGTCATTGCCGTGTATTTCGGTGCGGCAAAGATAAAAGACACCCGTCACGCAATCCCCGCGGCGCTATGCGCAGACGCGGCGGTGTTCCTCATGTCCGCATGGATTTGCCGTCTGCTTTACGGGTAGCAACGTGCGGCTCACCGGCATATCATGTGTCGGGTGAGTTTCATTGAATTTTGTACTTATAACCGCAGGCGGTATTGCCCTTTGCAGTCTTGCGGGCGCCGTCATCGGTTTTCTTTTTGAGGATATACCCCCTGCCGTTGAAGATGCGGTGTCAGGCTGTGCCGCAGGCATAATGCTCTGCGCGGCGGTGCTGGGACTTGTGGTTCCGTCAATGGAGTTTTCGGGCGGCAGCGGCGCATGGCTTCCCGCCGTGGGCATTTTCTGCGGCGCGGCGTTTCTCAGCCTCATCAACCGCGCAGGTCCACGGCTTGCGGGAAGTCTTGGCATGGAAAAGGGCGACGACGCAAGCCGCAGCCGCGCTCTTGCCTTTGTTGCCGCAATCGCCATTCATCATTTCCCCGAGGGCATAGCCGCGGGTGTGAGCTTCGGCACGGGTGACCTTTCCGACGCCGTTACCGTTGTAAGCGGCATTGCCTTTCAGAACATTCCCGAGGGCATGATAATCATTCCTCCTCTGCTCAAAAACGGAACTGGCAGAAGGCGTGCCGCAGTCATTGCGTTTTTCTCGGGCGCGGTTGAGGTGCTGGGCGTTTTTTTCGGATACTTTGCAATCACGCTTTCCACCGCAATTCTGCCATTTGCCCTTGCCTTTGCCGCAGGTACGATGCTTTATGTTATTGTTGACGACATGGTGCCTCAGACACATCTCCGGCAAAGCGGCAGGCTTTCAACCTATATGCTTCTGCTGGGCTTCTGTCTTATGCTGGTCATCAATTTCTTTTTCGATTGAACGCAGAAAGACCGTTCCTATGGATAATGCGCCATAGGAACGGTCTTTTTATCTGTCACTGGGGCCCGGGTCATAGTCCCCGTAGATAAAATCATCAATGTCCGTATTCATCATATCACCTCTGGTTAATCGCACATACATTCAGTATATGCGGGAGAGGCGGGATTAATGATTGAAGATTATACCTCTTTAAGCGTTATGCACACAAGCTCGGGGCGGTTGAACAGACGGGGAACGGAAACGGAATTTCCGAGTCCTCTGGAAACAACAAGCTCGTAGCCGCCGCAATCGTAAATGCCGCCGTCATAATCGGGAAACAGCGTTCTGTCGGTGCTGATGAGACCGCCGATGCCCGGCAGACGAATAAGACCGCCGTGGGCGTGGCCGCACAAAATCAGGTCAACGGGCAGGTCGGGATATTCCTCCGCCCAGTAGTTTCTGTGTCCGAGAAGCACGGTGTATTCATCGGGAAGCTCTCCGCGGAGCGTTTCCGCAACCTCGTCAGGCGTCGCCATTTCCTCCCAGCCGTTCGGATCCTCAACCCCCGCAAGAACAATGCGTTCTCCGCCGCGCTCAAGCGTCAGGTATTCATTTTTCAGATAAGTCACACCGAAGCGGTCAAAATAAGCGCAGAGCGCCTCAAGCTGTCCCGAGGCAAACTCGTGGTTGCCGCTTACGAAGTAAACGGGCGCAATTCCCTCAATCGCTTCAAGCAGCGCCTCCACATTTGAAAGCTGCTCTTCTCCGGTTATTATATCCCCGGTTATCGCGATTATGTCGGGCTTCTGCGCGCGCACCTTTTCCGCAAGCTCTTCCGCAAAATCTGCTCCGTGGAAATCTGAAATCTGCACTATTTTAAAGCCGTCAAACGCCGCGGGAAGCCTGCTGCTTGAGACCGTGTAAGATGTAACCTGTATATTCACGGCGCTGTCATACACGAAAAATGCCAGCAGCGCAGCCGCTATGAGCAGAACTATTAAGCCTCTGCCGCGTTTCTTTTTGCGTTTTTTCAAATTCATGCCTCCGCCAATAGATGTCTGCAATTGTAGCACAGCAGGTCTGAAAGTTCAACTTATCATCAGCATCAACAGCTTTTCCACCGTCTGTCCGTCGGAAAAAGCCGATTTTTGTTGTTATTTGACGCTGCAAAAATTTGCAGCTTGCTATTGAAAGAATTAATATGTTGAGTTATAATTAAACATCTATGTACGCCGGCGGTGTACTTAAGCGGAGCATAACACCGCGACCGCCGCACAAAAGAAAAGGATGATACTTTTATGAGCGCTTCTACCGAAAGAAAAAACCGCATCGCTGCCAAGGCTGACGGCACCCACAAGAAAACCATTGCCGCACAGAAGGAAGCCGAAAAGCAGAGAAAAGACAAAATCAAATGGACCGTTGTCGGTGTCATTATCTTTTTGTTCATCGCCATCATTATCTATCTGAACACCGGTATGTTCTACAGAAATACCACCGCAGTTTCCATTGACATTGAAGAATATGAAACCGACACGGTTACAATTCCCGCGCAGTCCGTCGATTTTTCCATTGCGCAGGTAAATTACGTGTTCCGTACCAGCTACAACAACTTTGTCAACCAGTACGGCGGCATGGCAATGTATTTCGGTCTTGATACCACCAAGTCCCTCAAGAGCCAGCCCTGCTCCTTCACCATGAGTGCAGAAGAGGTCGACGAGGATTACACCTGGTATGACTACTTCATGGAACAGACCGTCGGACAGCTTCAGCAGTTTGCAATCCTCAAGGCCTATGCCGATGCTGCAGGCATTGAGCTTACCGATGAGGACAACGCCGCTATCGACGAAAGCGTTAAGTCCTTTGTCGAAAGCGCAGAGGCAGCCGACGCTTCCCTTTCCCAGTATTACGGCAAGGGCTTCAACGAAGATGTCCTCCGCAGCGTTCTTGAGCTGGGCTATCTTGCAGACGAAGTCAGCAACAGCATCGCAGATTCTAAAGATTATTCCGCAGCGGAAATCACCGCACACTACGCCGAAATCGCCGACGATTACGATTACTACAGCTACAACTTCTATCTTGTTGAGGCTGAAACCGGAGTTGCAGAGGACGGCATGACCCCCGTACCCGCCACCGATGAGGCAATGGCAACAGCCGAGGAAGCCGCAAACAAGATTATGAACGCCGTCGAAGCAGGCGACCTTGAGGGTGCCGTTATCGCTGTTTTGGGCGAGGACGTTGTTCCCCAGCATGACGAGGCCGTTGAGGGCGTTGCCGAGGAAGGCCATGTCCACACCGCTTCCACTGCCGCCGAAAACGTTCAGGGTATTAATCTTGAGCCCGCACTTGCCGAGTGGCTCAAGAGCGAAAACCGTCAGGAAGGCGACATTGAGGTCGTGAAGGCAGACGGTGTCGGGTTCTACGTTGTAATCTTCTCCGAGCGCCACACTGAAACCGGCGTTACCGAAGAATCCGAGGGCGCTCCCTACTGCGATTACATTGCAGAGAAGACTCTCCGTGATAACCTTGTCAGCGACTGGAACACCACTGTTTTCAACGCAATTCTCAAGGACAGCACCGCCGACCAGAAGTTCGGTGCAAGATACGTTTCCGCTACGTAACAGAATTAAAAAGGCCGCCGACGGCGGCCTTTTTTGGTGAAAAGAATGGACGAAAGAACTCTTCGCGCACGCATGCTGCTGGGTGCGCAGGCAATGGAAAAACTGAAACGCAGCCACGTTGCCGTTTTCGGTCTGGGCGGTGTGGGCTCATGGTGTGCCGAGGCGCTTGTGCGCAGCGGTGTGGGCAGAATAACCGTCATTGACCGCGACACCGTGGGAGAAAGCAACTTAAACCGCCAGCTCATTGCAACGGAAAACACCGTCGGTCTTCCCAAGGCGGAGGTCATGAAGGCGAGGCTTCTTGAGATAAATCCCGACCTTGAGGTCACCGCAATCTGCGCCCATTACGACGCGGAGCATCGCGGGGATTTCTTTGCCGATTATGATTTCATAGTGGACGCAATCGACCTTGTTTCCTGCAAAATCGACCTTATTATGACGGCGCTTGAGCGTGGTATTCCCATTGTTTCCTCTCTGGGTACGGGCAACAAGAAGGACGCATCACAGCTTACGCTGTGCGACATAAAGAAGACCAGCGGCTGTCCTCTGGCAAGGGTAATGCGCAGGGAATTGCGCGCAAGAGGCGTTGAGCATCTTGACGTTGTGTTTTCACCTGAGGAGGCCATGGAATGTGAGCAGTCCGAAGCTCCTCCCCCGGGACGCAGGAGCGTTCCCGGTTCGCTGGTATGGGTACCTGCCACCGCAGGCATGCTGCTTTGTCAGCACGTTGTGCTGTCACTCACAAGGGCATAAAAAAAGGAACACCCTTGGGTGTTCCTTTTTTATCGGCCATTATTTGCCGTACTGCTCAACAACTTTTATAATTGCGTCAAAGATTGCAATTTCCTTAAAATCGCCCTTCCAGAAAAGAACGTTCTGAACCTGTTCGAGAATGAAAACCAGTGCGTCAGTCATTTAATTATTTCCCTTCAAAAGATGTTTTTTGAGAGGCCGATACATGATGGTGTGGAAATAGTCATGTTTGTTTTTTCAACAAGCGTCGGCCTCAAGCCGCTCACCTATATAGACGGAGAAAATTTTTATACGTTTCACAATTTTTAAAAATTCTTGCAGATATCGGTCTCATAGGTTATAATAAGCAGGCGAAATTCATTTTTCATATATCCGGGTGTGGCCCAGTTGGTAGGGCGCTTGGTTTGGGACCAAGATGCCGGGAGTTCGAGTCTCCCCACTCGGACCAAATCAGGATTGTAATTTTTACAAAAATTGCAATCCTGATTTTTTACCTAAAACGCTAAACAAACCGGGACTTATCGTGTAAAAAGAGAATGTGAAAGGGTATAGATTGTGGCAAATGTGATAACGGGCATCAGGCTGGTTTGTGCGCTGGTTCTAATCTTTTGCAGGACATTTTCAACATGGTTTAACGTGCTTTATATTGTTGGTGGCATAAGCGATGTCCTTGACGGGATAGCCGCAAGGCATCTCGGAAAAGAAACGAAGTTCGGCGCACAGTTTGATACAATTGCAGACATTGTTTTTACTGTGACTGTTATAATAAAAGTGGTGCCGGCGATATCTATTCCAATGTGGTTAATCATCTGGATTGTCTGCATCGCGGTCATTAAAACCATCAACATTATCAGCGGGTTCGTTATTTATAAACGCTTCGTTTCTGAGCATACGGTTATGAATAAAATATGCGGAGTTCTTCTATTTGCGATTCCGCTTTGTATCGGTCAATTTTCGCGGCAGTCGGTTGCAGCACTGATTACTCTGATATGTGCTATAGCGACATTTGCAGCCATTCAAGAAGGACATTATATTCGCACAGGGAAAGAAATCAGTTAGAAAAATTGCAGTTTGTCGAGTCAAAAGAAACAGTCATCCGAAAGGATGACTGTTTCTTTTTCAGCGGAGACTTCTTTATTCCTTTAACACGCGTTATCTGTAATACTTTTCGATTCCGCCGTAGCCCGTGATGAGCTTGTTTTCCCGTGTTTTTGCGATGAAGCTTTTCAGCCTTTTCTCAAATTCCGCGGGGCGTTTTCTCGCCGCGTCAATATACGCGACGCGGATTCTTTTATAGGGCTCGGAGAAGCCGTTATAGTTTTCCCATGCAGCACCGTCTTTTCTGATTTCATCAAGTATATCCTCGGGAAACTCGTAGGGCGCAGTGATTATCGGCAGAACCTTTTCTCTGATTTTCGGGTGAATCATGCCCTGACCTTCAAGCCATATAAGGCGCTCGATATTCGGTCTTGAATATCCGCTTCCCTCTCGTCTTGGGCAAAAGCGGCGCAGGCCGTGATTTTCGTCGAGGGTACCCGCGGTGCTGTCAATCCAGCCGAAGCACAGCGCCTCCTCCACCGCGTCGTTATAGGAAAGACTCTCCTCCCCCGACGCTTTTACGGGAAATACAAACCATATTTCTTTTTCCGTTTCAAAGTTTTCGGCGAGCCATGCTCTCCATTGTCCTCTGTCGCTTGTATAAAAGATTTTTGTGTGTTCCATAGTCTGTCTCCCCTTGGTTCTATGCTCCGAGTATATCACACATGCCCGTTCCGCACAAACAAAAACGCACCTGACATTGTCAGGTGCGTTTTGCCGGTTTTCATCAGGGTCTCATTCTCTCAAGGTCGCCGGTTTCGATATCGGTGTCAAAATCAGAGGGCTTGGGCATTGTGATGAAGATGTTGTGCTCCTCGGGAGGAGTGAAGCCGCCTGTGATGCCTTCAAGCTTTTCCTCGCTGAGTTCGTTCATTTTAAGTTCGTCCATGATTATTTCCTCCTGTTTAATTTTCTTACATCTCTATATACGAAGGCACGGCAGCAAAAGCTAAAACTTTTTCAAATCAATTTTGCCGCACGGCGCTGTTGAAATATTCTGCCGAGCCCGTTATAATGAAGCCATCAGATTAAGGGAGTGAGCCACATGTGCGATACACTTGGCAAAGTAACGGCTAGCAAAGCATTATTCGGAAAAAACAGCGACCGCAGCCCCAACGAGCCGCAGGTGCTCGAGTATATTCCCGCGGCAAAGCACAGCGAAAAGGAGCTGAAGGCAACCTACATAAGCGTGCCGCAGGTTGAGGAAACCCACGGCGTTCTGCTGTCCCGTCCCACTTGGCTGTGGGGTGCGGAAATCGGCGTGAACGACTGCGGCGTGTGCATAGGCAACGAGGCGGTTTTCACCCTCGGAAAGTACGGCAAGACGGGACTCACGGGAATGGATATGCTCCGCATGGCGTTGGAACGCTCGGAGTCCGCAGAGGTCGCCCTTGAAACACTCATTTCTCTGCTTGAGCAGTTCGGTCAGGGCGGCAACTGCGGCTATGACCACGAATTCTTCTACGACAACTCTTTTCTCGTCATGGACAGAGGCGGACTTTTCGTGCTTGAAACCTGCGGAAAGCAGTGGGTTTACAAGAAGTATGACAAAGCCAGCATCAGCAACCGCCTTTCCATCGGAAGCGACGGCGACAAATACAGCGGTGCCGCCTGCGACTTCCGCCTTCGCCACACCGAGCAGGTCTTCACCATGGGCTCGGGCTCTGCCTCCAGAAGAAAGCAGACACAGAGCTGCATTGCAAAGGTTGAAAGCATCGGCGATATAATGTCCGCGCTCCGCGTGCATGAGCAGGGCGTGAAAAATCCCTTTGCCAAGGGCAGCGTGGGCAGCGCCTGCATGCACTTCGGCGGCATGGTTGGCGACCACACCACACAGAGCATGGCAGTTGAGCTTAAGCCCGACAAAACAGTTGTGTGGGCAACGGGCTCCTCAACGCCCTGCGTGTCCCTTTTTAAGCCCTACGAGTTCGGCGACAAGCCTTGCTCTCCCGTTTTTTCCGCCGATGACACAGAGGCGAAAAAATACTGGTACGGGCAGGAAATGTTCCGCCGTCAGCTCATCGGCAAATGCGTTCCCGCGGAATTTTTTGCCGAGCGTGACGCGCTTGAGCAGAGCTGGCTTAATCAGGCGGAAACCGCAGTAATCTCCGAGCTGAGCGAAAAGTGCGCCGCCGAGGAAAAGGCGTTTTACGACAAGTGGAGCGCATATTCCTTTGAGCCCGCCAAAGCCTCCGCAGGCTTCACAAATCGCTGGGCGCAGAAAACCGAAGTTCTAATAAAAGAATCCGTTTAAAATCAATACCATAGGCAAATACAGTTTTGCGACAAAAAAAGACGGCCATAGGCCGTCTTTTTTATTCGTTAATCAATCGGTGATACCATGAGATTTGCGCCGTCAACAACGATGTTGTAGCTTACCGTATCGCCGTTTTCGTTTTCAAAATCAATAATGACCGCTCCGTTGTGTTCGGAGGTTATCTTCACGTAATTTCCGTCTGTAATCTGAACGTCGATAATGTTTTCGTCGCTTACGGTGCAGCTCCAAGTTCCTTCCTCAAGGTACATATCATAAGTGCTGCCGCCGCTGTTATTCTTTACCGTCCAGCCGATAGCGCCTGCCAGCGCCAGAGCCGCGATTGCAAGGGCTACCGCACGATGCTTTTTCTCGTCAAGCAGGACGAAAACGAAGAGGAATATCAGTCCTATGCAGAAAATGCAGCTCAGCAGATGATGGGGGAACATGGCAACGGCGTTTCCGAAATAACTTACGGCAACAATGGCAAGGTAACAGGTTGCAACGGAAAGCACCGCAACGCTGAGCCAGTTTTTCTTCTTCAGCAGGAACGCAATTGCCGCACCCGGAAGCGTCAGCACCGTGAGCTTGAACCAGTAGCCGTAATAGCCGAAGAGTCCCCAGCCCATAGCCGTAAAGGGAACCTCAATGAGATAAATAAGCGGCTGGCTTATGAGGAAAAACACGAAGCACTTGAGCGATGCCTCCCACCACTTTTCGCAGTTTACGACAATAAAAACGGCAAACAGAAACCAGACATCAAGATTGATGGCAGGGTCCTGAAAAGAGGTGTCATCAAGCGCGGGAATAACATTTAGAATTGCGGTAACGACGGCGGTAATTACAGCGAAAACAATTACTCTCGGCCAAGTCATTTTATACTCGCCGAAATATTTTTTGATTTTTGTCATAACGGTACTCCCCAGTATGTTTTGCTTATAGAATTATAGCATCTGCGATGTGGTTTTTCAACTTGTATTTATGATTTCAGATGATATAATAGTTGCAGCAAAAACACATGACAGGCAAGGTGAAGATATGAAATTTATCTGCAAAATTTTACGTCAGGACCCCGACAGCCGCGAGGGTATTATCGCAGGTACCTCGGGGCTCGGAATACTGGTTAATCTGCTTATCGCCGCGGTCAAGGTCATTCTCGGTCTGCTGGCAAACTCCATCGCCATCATATCTGAGGGTATCAACAACGCATCAGATGCCCTGACAAGCGTACTGACCCTTGTTGGCACAAAGCTTGCGGGCAAAAAACCCGACGCAAAGCACCCCTTCGGCTATGGCAGAATCGAATACCTCACAAGTCTTATTATTGCAATCCTCATTCTCGTTACGGGCTTTGAGGTTCTCACAGGCGCCATTGACCTCATCTTCAATCCCGAGGAAATGGACATCTCCATCGTCGCCATTGCAGCTGTTGCAATTTCCGCCGTCATAAAATTCTTCCTCGGAATTTTCACCATAAAGCAGGGCAAAAGGGCAGACTCCCTCGCCCTCACCGCCGTAGGTCTTGACTGCCGCAACGACTCCTTTGTTTCCGTTATCACCATTCTCTCCGCAGTCATCTTCCTCGTCTTCGACTTCTCCATTGACGCCTATGTAGGTATCTTCACCTCAATCCTCATTATCAAGGCAGGCCTTGAGGTTCTGAAGGACACCGTATCCGAGCTTCTCGGACGTCCCGGTGAGGAGGAGCTTGCAAAGAAGCTCTACAGAGAAATCCGCAACACCGAGGGTGTTCTGGGTGCCGCCGATATGATGCTTCACAACTACGGTCCCGACGCGTATTCGGGCTCCGTCAACATTGAAATCGACCATGAAAAAACCGTAGGCGAGGTCTACGAGATACTGCACGCGCTGCAGCTTCGCATCATGCACGAATACGATGTCACAATGGTGTTCGGCATCTACGCCGTGGATAACGACCACGAGGAAGTCAAGCTTATCCGCAAGACCATTGCGGATTTCGTTGTGGGCCATGAGCATGTCAAGAGCTTCCATGCCGTTTATCTTGATCCCAATTCCCCGAAAATATACTGCGACCTCATCGTTGATTACGAGCTTAAGGACTGGGACGCCCTCCGCGAAGAGTTCATTGCCTATATGGCTGAGCATTATCCCGAAAACGAGATTGTTCTCACCGTAGAAACGGAATTTGTATGATGACTCCCGAAGAATTAAAAGAACATTTCGGCCTTGCTCCCCACGCGGAAAACGGGGCATTTTCAGAACGGCATTACGGGCATTTTTCCTCGGACAGAGCCGCCTCAGGCAGCATTTTCTACTATGTTGGTCCCGATGAAATTACGGAGTTTCACAGAATTGACTGCGACGAATACTGGTGCTATTCCGAGGGCTTTCCTCTCGATGTGTGGCTAATTTCGGAAGACGGCAGGCTTTCCCTTAAGAAGCTGGGCACGGACGAAGGCTGTGAGCCATTCGTTTACGTTCCGAAGGGCACGCTCTTTGCCTCGCGCCACAGCGGAAAAGCAGACTGCGGAACCTTCCTCGTGTGCATCACCGTTCCCCGCTTTGACCCGGCGGGATTTGAACTGATTTCAAAAGAGGAAATGCTTGAAAAGTTCCCCGGGACCGCCGAATTTTACAACTAAATCTCAAGGCTGCGGATTGCATTGTATTCCGCAGCCTTTTTGTCTGAATGCTCCGCAATATCTACTGAAGGTAGGTACACATTCACGTTTTTGTGTGCTATGCTTTTATCAGAAAAAGCTTTTCCGTGGGTAAGGAGGATACAAAATGAATCAGTATGTAACCGGAAATATGATAAAGGCCTGCCGCGAGGCAAAAAAGCTGACGCAGGCAGAGCTTGCGCACACTCTGGGTGTCAGCGACAAGGCAGTATCAAAGTGGGAAACGGGCAGAAGCTATCCCGACATAACCCTTATTGAGCCCCTTGCCAAAGCGCTCGGCGTTTCGGTAATGGAGCTGCTGTCGGGAGAGAGCGTAACAAACCGCAATCTGTCCTTCAACATGAAGAAAACAAGAGTCTACGTCTGTCCCGTATGCGGCAATGTGATTTTCGCTGCGGGTGAGGCTGTAATAAGCTGCTGCGGAATAGCTCTTCCGCCCCTTGATGCCGAAACCCCCGGGGAGCACTGCCCCTATCCGCTGAAGGTCGAAAAGGTTGAAGACGAATACTATGTCAGCATAAATCACCCTATGGAAAAAAGCCATTTCATCAGCTTCATGGCGGCGGTGACGGGCAGCCGTATCGAGCTTAAAAAGCTCTATCCCGAGGGTCCGGCAGAGGCGCGGTTTAAAATCCGCCAGACAGAATTCATCTATTACTACTGCAACAAACACGGTCTGTACGTAAAAAAGATATAAAAAATCCCCGTCTTTGACGGGGATTTTTTCTCACAGCTCCTCAACAAAATCGCTCATGTCGCGGTATTTGGAGTGCAGAGGCGCGGGCACGGCATTGTCTGCGGCATAGCCCACGGGAAGCAGGTCACGTACGCGGACGTTTTCGGGAAGTCCCAGAGCGGCCTTAACCTTTGCCTCGTTGAAATAGCCCACCCAGCAGGAGCCGAGTCCCTGCTCCCACGCCTCAAGCATCATGTGGGTGCAGACGATGGCGGCATCGGTATCGCCGAAGTCATGGCCTTCATAAATCATGCCCTTTGCGGAGCGGTCATTGTCGTAGCCCACAACGAAAATCACGGGAGCGCCGAAGGTGCAGGGGCTTACCTCCGCAAGAGCCTTGCGCTTTTCCTCGCTTTTTACGACGTAAATCTTCTGGGGCTGATTGTTGCAGGCAGTCGGTGCCACCTTTGCCGCCTCGAGAATACTGTCGAGCTTCTCCTGCTCAACGGGAGTATCCTTGTACGCACGCACGGCGTATCTTTCCTTTGCAAGCTCAATAAAACTCATGACTTTTCTCCTTTTCTTGAATTTTTCAAAGGGATTTTATCACACATATCCAAGCATTGCAAGAACACAAAAATCACTCCGATGCCTGAATGCACCGGAGTGATTTTTATGTAGTTTCTTCAATTAGAAGGGCCAGTCAAAAACCATGTTGAAGAACAGCCATGCTGCAAACTTAATCATGTTATTTCCTCCTTGTTGTATTTGTGTTTTTCGCTTACACTTATATATACGCATAAACACCTCCCGATATTACTGAAACAAGGAAATTTATTTTAAATTTTTGAATTATTCTACAGAATACCAAAATCTGTCCGCTTACGCCGTGGTATGCCTTGTCAACTGCCCCGATGCGTGATACAATTTCACCGCAAACGCGAAATGAGGTGCTTATATGAACAGCAAAAAGGGCCTGCAGGCCTATGTGGGACTGAAAATGGCGGGAACGATTATCCTGGGACTTGTTTTCCTGGGCATAGGAATTTATCTGCTTCTTAACCCCACGGAATATGAGTTTAAGACCACCGCCACCATAAGCAAAATTGAAGTCACCGGCGGCGAATGGGTGAGCTACGGCGACACCGAGCAATATGAGGACACCTACTCCGTCTACGTGAGCTATGAATTTGACGGAAGGCTGATTGAAAACGCGGAGCTCGGCAGCTATGACAGCGGCATGAATGTGGGCGACAGTATTGAGATTCAGTTCAACTCCGACGATCTCATGCACGTCGGCGAAACGGGCTTTGACTTCCTGCCCATAGTTTTCATAGTGCTCGGCGGCATTTCCGCGGCAATCGGCATAATCGAAATAATAAAGCTCACCAGAGTACGCTAAAGATACTGATGGAAAACAAAACGCTTTTGAAAATTTATTCTGCGGATATTCCCGATTTTCTGTTAGACGCCGCAGAAACCGACATCATGCAAAGGCTCAGAAACGTGGGCATGAACTGCGGCTGCGAATACACTTCGTTTCCGCGCTTTAAAAGCATCGGCGGCTACTCGCGCTTTGACCACAGCCTCGGCGTTGCGCTGATTGTGTGGCGCTTTACCCATGACAAAGCCCAGACTCTTGCGGGACTTCTGCACGATGTTTCAACACCCACCTTTGCCCACGTCATAGACTTTCTGCGGGGCGACCATCTGACGCAGGAGGCAACGGAGGACGGCACGGCGCTTATAATCGAGGGCGCTGCGGAAATGCAGAAAATTCTGCGAGAAAACGGCCTCTGCACAGACGATGTCTGCGACTACCACCGCTATCCCGTGGCGGACAACGATGCTCCCCGACTTTCCGCCGACAGACTTGAATACTCCCTCGGCAATATGCTTAACTACGGAATACGCGGCATTTCCGACGCGGCGGAATATTTCCGCGACCTCACGCTGACAGAAAACGAGGACGGGGAAACGGAGCTTGCTTTCACCCATTACGATGCCGCCGCAGGCTTTGCGGAGGCGGCTCTGGAATGCTCGAAAATCTACGTTTCCGACGAGGACCGCTATGCCATGCAGTCCCTTGCGGAGCTTGTGGGCAGCGCGGTGCGCGGCGGCGTAATTTCGGAAAATGATTTGTACGGAACCGAGCCTGAGTTAATCGAAAAGCTGCTGAAAAATCCCGAATACGCGGAGCGCTGGAACGCCTTTTGCGCCATGAGCAAAATGTCGGTGTCAACACATGATGAGGGCGGAGCATGGAGAAAAATCTTCGCCAAAAAGCGCTGCATCGACCCGCTTGTTGCAGGACTCGGCAGAGTGTCCCTGCTGGACGGCGCTTTCGGAAAAAAGCTCTGTGATTTCAGAAATCATCCGCAGGACTACTGGATAAAAGGATATTGAAAGCTGCAGAACAAAACCCCGTGAATCTCACGGGGTTTGTTTTATTCTTCGTTTTCTTCGGTTTCCGTCAGGTCAATATCCGCAAAGGTGTTGTCCCTGCGGGACAGCTTTGCACCCACGGCCTTCATGCCCTTAAGGCAGAGTGTCGAAACGGCGCTCAGCAGCGCAAGCGCAAGCGCGGCCTCTTTTTTCTTCATTTTACTCCTCCCTTTCAAAAGAACGTAAAAGCTTCATCGGTGAATGTATCAGCAACATACTGTTTCATAAACAGGCTTCCGTAATTCTGTTTTGTTCAGATGATATTATTATACCGTTGTTTCCGCGCTCTGACAAGACGGCAATTACGGCCATTTGACAAACCGACGCTTCTGGCATAAAATATTGAACAACAATTATTCAGAGTGTGTATTATGTTAGACGCAAAGAAAACCGCAATTTTTGAAACAATGCCCATTCCGCAGGCTGTGGCAAGGCTGGGCGTTCCCACCGTAATAAGCTGTCTTGTGATGGTGCTTTACAACCTTGCCGACACCTACTTTGTGGGCTTCATAAACAGTCCGGCGCAGACTGCGGCGGTGACCTACGCAGGTCCCGTTCTGCTGGCCTTCAACGCCGTCAACAATCTTTTCGGCACCGGCTGCTCCAGCCTTATGAGCCGCGCTCTCGGCATAAAGGATTACGACACGGTAAAGCGCACCTCCGCCTTCGGATTTTACTCCGCAATCCTCTGCGGTCTGCTGTTTTCTCTCGCAAGCGTTGTGTTCCAGCCCCAGCTTCTGAATCTGCTGGGTGTTGACAAAAACGCGGAGCTTGCCACAAAGCAGTATATGTTCTGGACGGTGACTCTCGGCGCCGCACCCGCGATTTTAAACGTTGTGCTGTCCTTTATGATTCGCTCCGAGGGCTCCTCGGCTCAGGCAAGCGTCGGCGTTATAAGCGGCTGTGTGCTGAATGTAATTCTCGACCCGATTTTCATTATGCCCTGGGGACTCGACATGGGTGCCGCAGGTGCGGGCTGTGCAACCTTCATCTCCAACTGCGTCGCCTGTCTCTACTTCTTCGTGTTCCTCACCGTGAAACGCAAAAGCACCTTCGTCTGCGTAAGTCCGAAGATGTTCGGCTTCAGAAAAGCCATCGTCCTCGGCGCATTTGCCGTGGGCATTCCCGCCGCAATCCAGAACCTTCTCAACGTGACGGGCATGACCGTTCTCAACAACCTCACCGCGCCCTTCGGCACCGCGGCGGTTGCCGCCATGGGCATCACCCACAAGGTCAACATGGTTCCCATGTACATCTCCATGGGACTCGGCCAGGGAATCATGCCTCTTGTAGGCTACAACTACTCAAGCGGCAACGGGGAGCGAATGAAAAAATCCATTCTCTTCACCCTGAAGCTCACCGTAATTTTCATCGTCACCGCAACGGTGCTTTATTTTATTTTCTCCGACGGGATTATCCGTCTGTTCATGAAGGATAAGGACATCGTTTCCTACGGCGGAAGCTTCCTCCGGGGCTTCTGTCTGGGGCTTCCCTTCCTTGCGGTTGACTTCCTTGCCGTCGGCATTTTCCAGGCCGTCGGCATGGGAAAGGAATCCCTCATCTTCGCAATTCTGCGCAAGGTGGCGCTTGAGATTCCCGCGCTTATCATTCTCAACAGGCTGTGGCCCCTTTATGGCATGGCTTACTCCCAGCTCGTTGCGGAATTTGTTCTGTGCGGCGCCGCAATATTCGTTCTCCTGCGGCTGTTTAAAAGAGTTGAAAACAAAAAATAAGAGGCTCACAGAGCCTCTTATTTTTTGTTCTTTATTATGCTTTTCCAGTCGTCTCCGCCCTCTTTGACGACCTCCCAGGCTTCGTCATCGAAGACTCTGTCCTTGAAATAATACTTCATGTCCTCGTCGGTAATCTCGCGTATTACCCTGCAGGGAACGCCCGCGGCAATGACGTTGTCGGGAATGTCCTTATTGACAACGGAGCCCGCGCCGATGGTGACATTGTTGCCGATGTGAACGCCGGGGAGAACGATCGTTCCCGCGCCAAGCCACACATTGTCGCCGATGGTGATGTCGATGCCGTACTCATAGTGGGTGTTGCGTGCCTGAGGGTGTACTGGGTGGCCCGCGGTGGTGATTGTGACATTGGGGCCGATCTGCGCGTTGTCGCCGATGGTAACCCTGCCCACGTCAAGCACCGTGAAACCCGTGTTGGCATAGAAGTTGTCGCCGAGATAGAGGTTTTTGCCGTAGTCGCAGGAGAAGGGCGGCTCAATATACGCAAAGCCCTTGCGGTGAACGCCCATGCGCTTGAGGAGGTAGTTTGCACGCGGCAGGTTGAAGGAAATCATGCGGCGGTATTTGCGCACAAACCACTTTGCCTTGAACTGCTTTATAACAAGCTTTGTGTCGGAGATATACGCCATGTTTTTCAGGCGGCGGGTATCGTTGTCCATATTACACCTCTCTTTTGTTTATGCGGTAAGTTTATCATAACGCACACTTTCCTGCAAGCTGTTCTTTAAAATTCCGTGAGGCTGTGATATAATCGGGCCAGCTTTATTATTCGGAGAAAAAACAATGGCAAACGTAATAGAAATAACCGACTTCAACGCGCCCGAGCTTGACATTTACGCAAGGCTTACGGAGGCGCAGCTTTTAAACTATGAGGCGCCCAAGGGCGGCCTCTTCATCGCCGAAAGTCCCAAGGTAATCGAGCGTGCTTTGGACTTCGGCTGTGAGCCCGTTTCCATGCTCATGGAGCGCGGTCACGTTGAAACCCAGGCGAAAGATGTCATCGCCCGCTGCGGCGACATTCCCGTTTTCGTTTCCGACCTTGACATTCTCACGCAGATTACGGGCTTCAAGCTTGTGCGCGGCGTACTCTGCGCCATGAAGCGCCCTCCCGAAACCACGGTGGAGGAAATCTGCAAAGACGCTCGGCGCATCGCCGTTCTTGAAAACGTGGTCAATCCCACAAACCTGGGCGCGATTTTCCGCTCTGCCGCGGCGCTGGGCGTTGACGCCGTTGTGCTGACTCCCGCCTGCACCGACCCCCTGTACCGCAGAAGCGTACGCGTCAGCATGGGAACGGTGTTTCAGGTGCCCTGGGCATACGTGGGAAAGTACGTTGACGAATGGCCGCACCCGGGTCTTGACGTGCTGAAAAGCATGGGCTTCAAGACCGCCGCCATGGCGCTTTCCGACAAGTCCGTAAGCATTGACGACCCCGCGCTCATGGCGGAGGAAAAGCTTGCAATCGTCCTCGGCACCGAGGGCGACGGACTTGTGGAGGAAACCATTGCCGACTGCGACTACACAGTGAAGATTCCCATGTACCACGGGGTTGATTCCCTGAACGTTGCGGCGGCCTCCGCCGTTGCCTTCTGGCAGCTTTGCAGATAAATATTAAAAAATTCTTCGTAAGGTATTGCTTGTGACGCTGCGTAATGGTGTAAAGTGGTGTCATGGAGGTGAAACGGCCATGTCGGAATACACAACGGGCGAGCTTGCAAAGCTCTGCGGCGTGACGGTGCGCACGGTGCAGTATTACGATTCCCGCGGCATACTGATTCCCGCAAGCCTCAGTGAAGGCGGCAGGCGGCTGTATTCCGAGGACGACCTGCGGAAGCTGAAAATCATCTGCTTTCTGCGCGAAATCGGACTTTCCATAGACAGCATCTCAAAGCTTCTCGCCGAGGAAAATCCCGAAAACGCAATCAGGCTTCTGCTTGAGCAGCAGGAGGCGCTTCTGCGCGATGAGCTTTCGGAGAAAAAGGAAAAGCTTGAAAAGCTCACGGAGCTGAAAAAAGGTCTGCGCAGATATGAAAATCCCGACCCTCAGCACATAGGCGACGTAGCCCGCCTCATAGAAGACAAAAAGGCGCTCAAGGGCATGCGCGCAAGAATAATCGCCATAGGACTTGTTGCGGACATCATCGAATGGGTTACGGTTCTGCTGTGGATTTTTACGGGAACATGGTGGCCCTTTGCGGTGGGAATGCCCATTGTCATTGCCATCTGCGTATGGATAAGCAGGTTCTATTTCGACAGCGTCGATTACATCTGTCCCGAATGCCACACGGTGTTTAAACCCGTTTTCAAGGAAGCCTTCTGGGCGCGCCATACATTCACAGCGCGCAGGCTTACCTGCCCCCAGTGCAGCCACTTCGGCTTCTGTGTTGAAACCTACGGAAAGGAGAACAGCAATGCCTGATATCAAAGAATACCTTCCTTTCATCATTCCCCTTGTTATCGCGGAGCTTGCGCTTATGGGCTATACCCTTTATCACATTTTCACCCACGAGCATTACAAGCGCGGCACCCGCACTCTGTGGACAATTGTTGCCGTTATCGGCATGGAGTTTATAGGACCCATACTCTATTTCCTTCTGGGCAAGGAGGAGGACTGACATGCTCCGCATAGAAAATCTCGAAAAGCGCTTCGGGGACAAGGAAGTGCTGAAGGGTCTTTCCATGACCGTTCCCGAGCACAGCGTTTTCGGCTTTGTGGGCAAAAACGGCGCGGGCAAAACCACCACCATGAAAACCGTTCTCGGTCTTCTGAAGGCCGACGGCGGAGAAATCTTCGTTGCGGGCGAAAAGGTGGTTTACGGTGAGACCGCAACAAACCGAAGCATCGGCTATCTTCCCGACGTTCCCGAGTTTTACGGATTTATGACAGCGGCGGAATATCTCCGCTTCTGCGGCGAAATTTCGGGTATGGAAAAGACAGCTAACATTTCCCGCGGCGGCGAGCTTCTGGAGCTTGTGGGGCTTGCGGAGGAAAAGCATCGCATAAAGGGCTTTTCCCGCGGCATGAAGCAGCGCCTCGGCATTGCGCAGGCGCTCCTCGGCAGTCCGAAGCTTCTTATATGCGACGAGCCCACCTCTGCCCTTGACCCCGTGGGCAGAAAGGAAATTCTCGACATTCTTTCCTCCGTCAGCAAGGAAACAACCGTGCTGTTTTCCACCCACATTCTCTCCGATGTGGAGCGTATATGCACCGATGTTGCCCTTCTTGACAAGGGTGTTATAAGCGTTCAGGGAAAGCTTGCCGACATAAAGGAAAAATACCGCAGGGACGAATATGTCCTCGAAACCGAAAACGAGAGCGCATTTCCCCTGCTTCTGCAAAGCTTCGGCGGCATGAGGAAAACCGAAAGAAACCGTCTTTCCTTCAACGAGGCGGAGCACTCGTTTTTTGATGTGCTGAGCTTTATTTCCGCGCACAAAATCCCCGTAGTTAAAATCGAACGCAGCGAGCCTTCTCTCGAAGCTCTGTTCATGGAGGTGGTGGATAAATGAAGTCACTTCTTGCCTTCATGAAAAAGGACTGGCTTGAGCAGCTGCGCTCGGGACGTCTTCTTCTGCTGGGCATAATTTTTGTCCTCTTCGGCATAATGAATCCTGCCATCGCAAAGCTCACGCCGTGGCTCATGGAAACGCTTTCGGACACCCTTGCGGAAAGCGGCATGACCGTCACCGCCGTTGAGGTTGACGCGCTGGATTCCTGGACGCAGTTTTTCAAAAACATACCCGTCGGACTCATAGTTTTCGTGCTGCTTGAGGGTGGCATTTTCACAAAGGAATACCAGTCGGGCACCCTTGTGCTGTCGCTGACAAAGGGACTTGAACGCTGGAAGGTTGTTGCTTCAAAGGCCTCTGTGCTGTTTGTTCTCTGGTCGGCGTGCTACTGGCTCTGCTTTGCCGTCACATACGGCTACAACGCATATTTCTGGGACAACGGCATTGCCTGCAGTCTGGGCTTTTCCGCTGTCTGCTGGTGGCTTGCAGGACTGTGGACAATTTCCCTCTCGGTGCTGTTTTCCGCCCTTGCGAAAACAAACACCGCCGTGCTTGCAGGTACGGGCGGCACATACCTTGCCGTATATCTCCTGAGCCTTCTGCCAAAGCTCAGGGACTTCTGTCCCACGCTTCTCACGGAGGGCAGGGCGCTTGTTTACGGGGCGCTGAATGCGGAGGATTTTACCTGCGCAATAAGCGTTACGGTAATTTTCACGGCGCTGTGCATAGCTCTGAGCATTCCTGCGCTAAACAGAAAACAGATATAAAAAACGCTGCATCTATGATGCAGCGTTTTTTCTTTTTCAGTCTTCGATTTTTGTGAAGCGCTGATATGTTTTTCCGTCGCGCTCTATAGTTTCAAGCCACATTGACGCAGGGCGCACCCACACTCCGAAGTCGCCGTAGAGGGCGCGGTAAACAACCATTTCCTCCTCGGTTTCCGAGTGGCGCGCAAGGTACAGCACCTCATATTCCCTGCCTTTGAAGTGGCGGTATTTTCCCGGCTTGATTTCCATATCAAAGCTCCTCGAAAATCTTTACGCCCTTTGTGTTTATCCAGCGGTTTATGAGCCTTGTGGCAACCACAAAGACGGCGGCGAAAATCGCAATATAGGTAAGGCCGTCAAGCTTATCCATGAGCAGATAGGCGCCGAAGCCCATAACTGCGGCTACGGCCCAGCCGCCGAAAATCATTACCAGTGCCGCCATGCTCTGCTTTACGGGAACGGCCTCGTTTGTCCAGGTCAGATTGGGCTTTTTGAGGTTCAGCGCAAGTCCTGCGGAGGCGGAGAACATGACATAAAGCACAACCGTCAGCACAACGAAAACCGCGGTGGAAAAATCAAGTCTGAACGCATAGGAAACTGCGGCGGAAAGCAGTACGGCGGGAGGCAGGGTTATTGCCCAATGCACCTTGATTTTTGCCTCAAGCACCGTCTGCGCGGGTACGGGCATGGACTGGGCGATCCAGATATTCTTGCCCTCAAGGGAAACAGAGGGTGCAGTGATGTCGTTCATTGCGGCGCAGAGAATGGGTATTCCCACCGCCAGCACGGGAATGAATATTTCGTACCCCGTAAGCAGTATAAGCAGGAACGAAATCTCTTTGCGGTAAATGAGGATTGCCACCGCCGCAACCAGCATGAAAACGCTGCCAAGCGCGGTGTTCAGCATATAGTTTGCGCTGGAGGTGAAGCGCTTCATTTCCTTGCGGAAAAAGGCCTTGGAAGCGCTTGCCTCCTTGACGGTTTTTTCCCTGTAGACCTTCTTTGCGGAGGCCTCTTTTTTTGTCGTAATCTTTACAAAGGTTTTGGACAGAATGAGCCACGTCAGCGCAAAGAGCGCCAACACCATGAGCATGAACAGAAGCATGCTCAGCACATCGCCTTCACCCGCCATACCCATGAGGTAGAAGGGATACAGCCAGGTTTTTACTGTTTCGCCCACGGCATCGCTGTTGACCATAAGGTTTTCGATTATGCTGTAGGACTGGGAGAAGAAATAGTAATATGCCGCGAAGAAAACGAGGGCGAAAAGAACCGTGAGAAAGCTCTTGTTTTTGAACTTCGATGCCAGCAGCGCCACTATCCAGCCCAGGAAGCAGGTCAGCACAACAATGAGAACCGCTATAACAAAGAACAGCAGAACGGAGAAAACCGCGCCCGTCACGCTTACGCCGCCTTCAATAAAGCGCACGGCGATTGCGGGGATAAACACTATTGCCTCATACATGAGCGCCATGAGCGCCACGCCGAAAAGACGCACCAGCAGAATATTGGAAGGGGGTATGGGCATGGACAGCAGAAGCTCGTTGTCCTTTGCGTGATACATTCCCGCGTAGGTGTTGAAAACGCTGCCGAAAACGCCCATGAGAACCGCGGTTATGCCCGTGAGGGAATAATAAAGCCAGGCGTTTCCCGTGTGCAGCAGGGGCGCGAAGGCTCCGCACATGACGTAGAACGCCGCGGCGAGAAACAGCATCAGCAATGCGTACAGAGCGATGGTTGAAATCACCTTGCCCTTTGTGCGAAGCTGACCCGTTTTTTTATCCTGAAAATAAAATGTGTTCAGCTCAAGAAACTGCTTTTTGAATAAGGCTTTCAGCATAATTATTCCTCCAGCTCAAGAAAAACGGCTTCAAGAGATTCGTCGCCCCTGACCTCCTCCATTGTGCCGGATTTGATGAGTCTGCCACCCTTGATGATGGCAACCTTGTCGCAGAGCTTTTCCGCAACCTCAAGCACATGGGTGGAGAAGAAAATCGCACAGCCTCTGTCGCACATTTCGCGCATAATGCCCTTGAGAATATGGGCGGCCTTAGGGTCAAGACCAACAAAGGGCTCGTCCATGATGATGAGCTTCGGCTCGTGGATAAGGGCAGAGATGACCGCCAGCTTCTGCTTCATGCCGTGGGAGTAGGCCGAAAGGGGCTGGGCAAGGTCGTCTGTGATTTCGAAGACGTCCGCATACCTGCGTATGCGCTCTGCGCGCACCTCCGCGGTAACGCCGAAAATATCAGCTACGAAATTCAGATACTGGATACCCGTCATAAATTCGTAAAGGTCGGGGTTGTCGGGGATATAGGCAAGCATTTTCTTGCACTCGAGGGGCTTTTCCCTGATTGAAACGCCGTCTATGTAAATCTCGCCCTCATCGAAATTGAGTATGCCCACAACGGATTTCAGCGTGGTGGTTTTGCCCGCTCCGTTGTGACCGATGAAGCCGTATATTTCGCCCGGGGCAATGTGGAGAGTCAGGTCGTCAACGGCCTTTACATCACCGTATTTTTTTGTAAGGTTTTCTATTCTGAGCATTATTCAAACTCCTTTCCTGCGTCCGAAATATCGGCGCCGTATTTAAACACTGCCGCCGCCGCAAACAGCACAAGCGCCAGTGTTATATCAATTTTGAAGCCTATCTCGCCGCCTATTCCTGCGGCGCTGTCTATTATCGAGCATATCAAATCCGCCGCAATGGGAAGGGCAAGCGTCAGTATTGCGAGGATGTTTGTCTTTTTCGCAAAGCTGTAAGTGAAGGGGGTGCCGCTTTCCAGCTCCTCTTTGAGATATTTCACGGCAATGCAGAGAAGTGCAATTGCAAAGCCAAGCTCAACAAGTCCGCAGACTGCCGTAAGGCGTATGTTTTCAACGTCAAGCCCGTCTGCATCAAACAGACCGTTTATGCTGACCTCTCCGATGCTTGCGAGCTTGCCCGCAACCGCATCGCCAAGCGCCGCAACCGCCCCAAGCAATACCGCGCCCACAATGCACAGAACAAGGAAAATCGTGCAGATTATTTTAAATGCCTTCGCCCATTTCTGAACGGTTTCGAGAGATTTCATTTTTTCTCCTTTCGTGTTCGTAGTATATCAGGGTGCAAAAGAGCCGCTTCGGTTTTACGAAACAGCTCTTTTGCATTTTCAGCTTTTATCAAGAAGATACAGCACAACGGTGTTGGTCTTTGAATCTGCATCGCTGCCGTCGCCGTGGACATAGGTTACAAGCAGCTCGGTACCGTCCTCGCTGAGCTCCGTACCTATAACGGTAATCTGCCAGGAGGTGCTGTCAACCTCTGCCTTATAGCAGTATCCGTTTCTGTTGAAAATATCCTGAATGACGAAGTAATGGCCGTTGTCATAATCGTTGCTTGCAACAAAAACGCCGTTATCCCAGAAGGCGTTTTTGAAGGAGCGTGAGGTTACGCCCTTCCGAATATCGTAGTAGCGGCTGAAGCTGTGACCGTCGGCGGTGAAGCGCACGCCCACAAGGTCCTTGTTGATAAGCGCAACGCGGGGCTCCTCGGTGCAGAGCGCGTTTTCCATAACCTTGCCGTTATTGTCGGTAATCACATAATTATACTTGACAACTCCGTCCTTTCCCGTAAGCTTCGTCAGGGTGAAGTTGGGGTTGTCAATAAGAATTTCGCCCTCATTTTTCTGATTTTCCTCTCCCTTGACAGGAGGGTTGTCGCTGCACGCACAAAGCGCAAAAACCGCGGCGATAATGCAGATCAATGCAACAAATCTTTTCATTCTGCTTTCTTCCTTTCGTAGCATAAAAAGCGGTAGGCAAGACCGTCCTCCCAAAGCTCTCCGCTGTCCTCGGTGATGCGCCACTCGGGACTCTCGTCAAGGTTGGGGAAAAATGCGTCGGATTCGGGTTTGACATCAAGCTTCGTAACATAGACTCTGTCCATATAGGGATAGAAATCGCGGAACACGCTCGCTCCGCCGAGAATCATGCAGGGCTCGTCTCCCGCAAGGGCGACGGCCTCCGCTGTGCTGTGGGCAAGCTCTGCTCCCTCGATTTCGATATTCTGCCTCGTTACGACAATGTTGCGGCGGTTTTTAAGCGGTCTGCCGCCGGGGAAATCCGCAAGGGTTCTGCGGCCCACGATTACGGTTTTTCCTCTCGTGTGCTCCACAAAATGCGCCCTGTCGGCCTTCAGCACAATCTGCTGTGTGCCGTTTGCGCCGATGCCCCAGTCGGAAAAAACTGCGACTATTGCGTCCATGGTATCATCTCGTTTCGGTATGTGTTTTTACACCGCAACAGGTATCTTCTTGTCGAAGGGATTTACCTCGTAGCCTTCCATTTTGAAGCTGTCGCGGGTGAATTTATAGAAGTCGTCCACGCTCTTGTCAATAATGAACTTCGGAGCGGGCTTCGGCTCGTTTGTGATTATCTCCTCAATGAGAGGAATATGGCGGTCATAGATATGCGCGTCGGCAATGACGTGGACAAGCTCGCCGGGCTCAAGTCCCGCCACCTGCGCCATCATGCAGGTGAGAACGGCATACTGAACAACGTTCCAGTTGTTTGCCGCAAGCATATCCTGGGAGCGCTGATTGAGAATTGCGTTGAGCTTATTGCCGCTTACGTTGAAGGTCATGGAGTAGGCGCAGGGATAAAGCGCCATTTCGGAAAGGTCGGCGTGATTGTAAATGTTTGTCATGATGCGGCGTGAAGCGGGATTGTGCTTCAGGTCGTAGATAACGCGGTCAACCTGGTCCATGTCGCCTTCCTTGTAGTGATGCTTCACGCCCAGCTGATAGCCGTAGGCCTTGCCGATTGAGCCCGTTTCGTCTGCCCATGCGTCCCACACGCGAGCGCGCAGGTCATTGACATTGTTGCTTTTTGCCTGCCATATCCACAGAAGCTCGTCAATTGCGCTCTTCCAGTAGGTGCGGCGTATGGTGAGAATGGGAAACTCCTCCGCAATGTTATAGCGGTTTACTATGCCGAATTTTTTAACGGTGTGGGCAGGTGTGCCGTCGTCCCAGCGGGGACGCACGTCAAGGTCGGTATCCCACACGCCGTTTTCAATTATATCTTTACAATTCTGAATGAATATTTCGTCTGCTCTGCTCATGGGAAAACCTCCGCACATTTATTCAGTTTATTTTAACACAAGCACCCCTTCAAGTGCAACAGCATAATATGTGTGGAATGCAGGAAAAAGGAGTGGTGCAGTGAAGTATCTCATTGCAGGCGGCGATGAGCGCATGGTCTTTGCCGCCGAAGCTCTTGCAAAGGATAAGGCGGTTTCTGCTCTTTTCATGGAAAAGGCAGCTCTGCCCGAGTGCATACATAAGCTTTCCGCGCCGGAAAAAGCAGACTGCGTAATTCTGCCTCTGCCCGCTGAATCGGGAAAAGCGGGACATCTCAACGCGCCCTTTTCGGACAGCGGGACAATCGCCGAGGAGTTTCTCAATTCCCTGCCCGAAAACACCCTTGTCTGCGGCGGAAAGCTCAGCGGCAGACTTCGTCTTGCGGCGCAGAAAAAGAAGCTGCGTCTTGTGGATTACATGACGCGTCCCGAGCTTGTGACGGGCAACGCCGCCGTCACCGCCGAGGCCGCAGTCGCCCTGCTCATGCAGCGCACGGACTATGCACTTTCCGGCAGGAGCGCCCTTGTCATCGGCTACGGCAGAATCGGCCGTATTCTGTCGGATAAGCTCGTTTCTCTCGGGCTTAAAACCCATGTCATGTCGCGGAGCGCGGAATCGCGTGCAATGGCGGAGGCGCTGGGCTGTTTTTCCCTTTCCCCGACGGATATTCTGCCGCCGCTTGACATGGTGGTAAACACCGCGCCTGCGTCCGTTCTGCAAACGCTTGACGGGCTGAGACCCCCGTGCCTTCTGCTTGAGCTTGCATCGGCTCCCGGCGGTCTTGATTTCGCCGAAGCGCAAAGGCTCGGTCTGCGCTGTTTTGCCGCGCCCGGACTGCCGGGAAAATACGCTCCGCGCACCGCAGGCACTCTCATTGCGGAGGCAGTCACAAACATTGTAAAGGAGTATGAAAATGAGTAAAATCCGTGTGGGGCTGGCGCTCTGCGGCTCCTACTGTACATACGGAAAGCTCTTCGCGGAGCTTCCGCTTCTTGCTGAAAAATACGACATCATTCCCATCATGAGCGACACCGCCGCGCACACCGACACGCGCTTCGGAAAGTCAGAGGACTTCAAGGGCAGGCTTGCTGCGCTCACGGGTCACAAGGTCGTCGAAACAATCGCCGACGCAGAGCCTCTCGGTCCGTCGCTGCCCCTCGACGCTCTCGTCATCGCGCCCTGCACGGGCAACACCCTGGCAAAGCTTGCCGCGGGCATAACCGACAGCGCCGTCACCATGGCGGCAAAGGCCCATCTTCGCAACGGGAAGCCCCTTGTCATCGCCTTTTCCACAAACGACGGACTTTCGGGCTCGGCAAAAAACATCGGTGAGCTTTTAAACCGCAAAAACTATTATTTCGTTCCCTTCAGGCAGGACGATTTTGCGAAAAAGCCCCGCTCTCTCGCCTCCGATTTTTCCCTTATGGGCGACACGCTGGAAGCCGCGCTAGAGGGAAAACAGCTTCAGCCCATAATTCTTTAAAATCCGCCGCGCCTCTTGAAATGCCCGTGTCCTATATCATATAATAGACGCAAAGCATCTTTAAGGGGCGCGAAACATGAAAGACAATCTGAAAAAACTTCCCGAAAAAATGAGCATCGATGAAAAAATCGACTTCTGCGAGGGAAAGGATTACTGGCGCACAAGGGCGTTTCCGAAATACGATATTCCCTCTGTCATGATGAGCGACGGCCCTCACGGTCTGCGAAAGCAGCCCGAGGGTACGGACAATCTCGGCATCAACAAATCCGTTCCCGCCGTGTGCTTTCCCACGTCGGCGGCAACCGCTTGCAGCTGGGATACTGAGCTTATCTCCGAGGTGGCATGCGCCATCGGCGAGGAGGCGTGTGCAAACGGCGTTTCCCTTGTGCTCGGCCCGGGACTGAACATAAAGCGCAATCCCCTCTGCGGCAGAAACTTTGAGTATTTTTCCGAGGACCCGTACCTTTCGGGAAAGCTTGCCGCGGCCTACGTTCTCGGTCAGAAAAAGGGCGGTGCCGGAAGCTGCTTAAAGCACTTTTTCGCAAACTCCCAGGAGCTGAAGCGCTTTTCCTCAAACAGCGTTCTCGATGAGCGCACCATGCGGGAAATCTACCTAACGGGTTTTGAAATCGCGATTAAGGAAAGCAATCCCGCCGCGGTCATGTCAAGCTACAACATCGTAAACGGCGAGCACGTCGGCGACAGCAAAAAGCTCATTGATATTCTGCGTAAGGACTGGGGCTGGAACGGTCTTGTCGTTTCCGACTGGGGCGCAACAAACGACCGCGTGAAAGCCTTCAGAGCGGGCAGTGACCTCATGATGCCCGGCGGCAGCCGTTACGGAAAGGCCGCCGTCAAGACCGCTTTGAAAAAGGGAGAGCTGAGCGAAGGCGACATAGACAAATGCGCACAGCGTGTGCTGAATTTTGTTCAGAGCTCAAAGGGCATCTCCCAGCGCCCCTGCGAAATGGAGGCTCACCATGCCCTTGCCGCAAAGGCCGCCGAGCAGAGCGCCGTTCTGCTTAAAAACAACGGCGCGCTGCCCATAAGCTCAAAGGCCTGCCTCATCGGTCACATGGCAAAGGAGCTTCGCTATCAGGGCGTGGGCTCAAGCCACATTAATCCATACAAGCTCACAAATCCTCTGGACTGCATGGACTGGCCCTTTGCCGAGGGCTGTACCGCCGAGGGCTACACAAACGACAGTCTCATAGCCGAGGCTTCAGAGCTTGCAAAGAGCGTGCGCACGCCCGTTGTTTTCGCGGGGCTTACGGATATTTTCGAGTCCGAGGGCTTTGACCGTGAGCACATGAGAATGCCCGAGGGTCACGTCCGCATGATTGAGGCCGTCGCCGAAGCAAATCCCAACACCGTTGTTGTGCTCATGTCGGGCTCGCCCGTGGAAATGCCCTGGCTGGACAAGGTTAACGCCGTGCTGTACATGGCGCTTCCGGGTGAAGCCGGCGGCGAGGCGATAAAGCGTCTGCTTACGGGAAAGTCAAACCCCTGCGGAAAGCTTGCGGAAACCTGGCCCCTGTCCTACGATGACGTTGTCACAAAGGATTTCTACGGCAAAGACGATGCGGAATACCGCGAGGGAATCTTCGTGGGCTACCGCTATTATGAAAGCGCAGGGGTGCCCGTGCGCTTCCCCTTCGGCTACGGTCTGAGCTATACAAAGTTTGAGTATTCAAATCTTGTCTGCGACGGAAAAAGCGTTTCCGTCACGGTTAAAAATGTGGGCGAGGTTTACGGCGGCGAGGTGGTTCAGCTTTACGTTCTGCCCCGCGGAAGCGGCATCTTCCGTCCCGTCAAAGAGCTTAAGGGCTTCGCAAAGGTTTTCCTCATGCCCAATGAGGAAAAAACGGTTTCCATGCCCCTGGACGACAGAAGCTTTGCCGTCTGGAACGAGGGAAAATGGGTTGTTCCCGAGGGCGAATATACCCTCAGCGTCGGCGGTCTTGAGGTGAACTTCACACCCGAAAACACCGCAGCCGTAAGCACTCCCGAGGCGCTGAAAAACACCTGGTACGAGCAGCCTGAGGGAACTCCGAAGGCGGAGGAATGGCACCGCCTCATCGGATACAAATTCGAAAGCAAGCCCAAAGCTCAGGGCAGCTTTGACATGGACAGCAGCCTTGAGGAAATGGCGCCGTACTCATGGGGCGTGCGCCGTCTTTACAAGGCCACCGAGCTTGTCATGGGCTTTTCCCACGGCGGACGGGACTACTCAAATCCCGCCTTCAAAATGATGATGAGCTGCGCGGTGGGAAGCTCCGTGCGCAACCTCATAATCTGCGGCGGCGTACCAGAAAAGCTGATTGAAATGCTGATAAAATCCGCAAACAAAAAGAGGAAATGACATGGGCTGTGAAAACGGTGAATGGATAATGCGCGGCGTGTCGGAGGACGACCCCCGCAGAATAAAAAGCGCGGACGAGCTTATTGAATACATTGACAAAGTCGGCTTTCTGCCCCTTTTCCGCAATGAGATTTCCGATTTTTCCGTGGAGGAGCTGACCGTTGCGGAGCACTGGTGGTCGGGCAATACCGAGCTTGACCCGTGGGAATGGCGCGGCGTTATCGCGCGAAGCGGAAGGGTTGCCTACGGCAAGTTTTTCCACCGAAAAGCCTGCTATGTTTCGCTGGAATGGCTGCCGTATCTCTGCAATTTCCGCCGCGACGGCTACGACTTCGACTCCCGCCGCGATGAAGGTCTTGCGCCCCACAGGCACTCGAGAATAATGGAATGCTTTGAGGAAAACACGGAGCTTTATTCAAACGAGCTGAAGGCGAAATCCGGAAGCGAAAAGCACTTTGAGGCAAGTCTTCAGGAGCTTCAGATGCAGACCTACCTCGCCGTAAAGGATTTCAGACAGCGCCTCAACAAAAAGGGCGTTCCGTACGGCTGGGCTATTGCGGTTTACGCCATGCCCGAAAGTCTCTGGGGCTATGACTTCGTCACCTCCGCATACCGCGAGGAGCCGGAGGAAAGCCTCCGCAAAATCGTCGGTCATCTTCAGTCGCTCCACCCCGACCTGACGGAAAAGGAAATTATCAAGGCAATAAAGTAAAGTTTCCTTTACATTTGGGAGGATAGCACGTTCTGCGGCAGATGTCAAGCAAACTTTACAATTTTGCGAATATAAAAAAACGGTTTCCAGTCGGAAACCGTTTTTTGTTTTGTTTTTTGTTCTACAATAATTACTTGTCGCCGCAGAAGGTTGCCTCATCGCTCTTCCAGCCGCGGTCAACCAGCCAGTATCTGCACTGTTCTTCGGGAAGCGGCTGGGCGTCCTCTGGAAGCTCCACATCAGCCTGACGCTCGTTCTTCAGTCTGCTTTCATATACAAACAAATCCATGATGCTGAAGGGCAGCCCCATTTCTGCCGCGACGGGAAGGAGAATATCCTCCACCAGCGCCTCGCGCAGTTCAAGGCTGCCGGGGTAGTTTTCCTCAGCAATGCGGATTCGCTCCCGCAGAGCCTCGTCGGAATTATAAATCGCAAAAAACTTGCTTACGTTTACGTTTAATTTATCGCTCATGACCATCTCTCCGAAAATAGTTATCGTTTATGTTATTATACTACATTATAATCGCATCTTGCAAGAGCAACGGTATTTTTCCTTTTTCAATGACCAAAAATGCTGACGTATAAAAATTTTTAATAAAAAAATGTGTTTTTTACAAATTTTTTGCTGGTTTGTTGACAAACTTTTGAATAAGTTGTATTGCACATTTCATTTTCTTGTGCTATACTTTTAACGCATAACTATATTGCATTGGCAATTAAGTAAAGTAGTAAGAAAGGAAGAAACGCATGAACGAAAAATATGCACCTCTATTTACCCCCTTTAAGATTGGCGAAGTGGAAATCAAAAACCGCATCGTCCAGTGCTCCATGGGCGGTACCTCCCTCTTCGGCTGGCTGGAACCCTGCCACTTCGATAAGGAAGCAGCTTACTTCCTGCTCCAGAGAGCAAAGTGCGGTGTAGGCCTTGTCCTCCCCGGCATGCAGTGTGTCCGTGATACCATGGGCAGACGTTGGCTCTATCAGAACAAGAAGATGTTCAAGCAGCTCAAGCCCTACATGGAAGAGTACCACAAGACCGGCTCCAAGCTGTTCATCCAGCTGGCAGCAGGCTTCGGCCGCTCCATGGCAGTTACCCCCTGGATGGTAGCTCTGCAGAAGAACGACATCATCAACAAGATCGCATCCCCCATCGTTGACGTTTCCTACAGCTGCGCATCCGCATCCGCAACTCCTAACCGCTGGTCCGAAGACATCAAGACCCGTCCCCTTACCGTAAAGGAAATTCAGGACATGGTCTATGCATTCGGTAAGACCTCCAAGATGCTCCGCGACGCAGGCATCGACGGCGTTGAAATCCACGCTGTTCACGAAGGTTACCTCCTCGACCAGTTCACCATGGAGAACTGGAACCACCGTGACGACCAGTACGGCGGCTCCTTCGAGAACCGTTTCCGTTTCCCTGTTGAGATCGTTCAGGAGATCAAGAAGCAGGCTGGCGAAGACTTCCCCGTATCCCTCCGTTACTCCATCAAGTCCTACTGCAAGGGCTGGTACCAGGGCGCTGTCCCCGGCGAAGAGTTCGAAGAGTGGGGCCGTGACTACGAAGAGTCTGCAAAGGCTATCAAGTACCTCGGCGACATGGGTTACGACTTCTTCAACTGCGATAACGGTACTTACGACTCTTGGTACTGGGCACATCCCCCTCAGTACATGCCCGATAACTGCAATGCAAAGGACGTTGAGTGGGCAAAGCAGTTCACCGACAAGCCCGTTGCTTGCGCAGGCCGTATGACTCCCGAGTACGCAGCAGAAGCTGTTGCAGCCGGCCGTCTCGACGCAGTTGCATTCGCACGTCAGAACCTCGTTGACCCCGAATGGATCCTCAAGATCCAGGCTGGCAAGGAAGACGAAATCAAGCCCTGCATCCGCTGCCACAACGGTTGCTTCAACTTTGCTAAGTACGGCAAGACCGCAAACATCCAGGGTCTGGAAGACTCCCTCCACCTTGGCCGTTGCGCTCTGACTCCTCCCACCATGCAGCATAACCGCTACAAGATCGTTCCCACCCAGAAGCCCAAGAAGGTTGCTATCATCGGCGCCGGTATCGGCGGCTGTGAGTGCGCACTCGTTCTGAAGCAGCGTGGCCACCATCCCGTAGTATTCGAAAAGACCGACCGTATCGGCGGCCTGTTCCTCACCGCTTCCGCAATGTCCTTCAAAGAAAACGACAAGAAGCTCATTGCATGGTACGAGAACGAAGTTAAGAAGGCTGGCATCGAGTTCCGCTTCAACACTGAAATCAACGACCTCGGCGTTATCGCACGTCAGTTCGACGAAATCATCGTTGCAACCGGCGCAACTCCTCGTAAGATGGCTATCCCCGGCTTCGAGAAGTGCCTCACCTTCACCGATATCCTGAAGGACAAGAAGCCTGTTGGCGACAAGGTTCTCTTCTTCGGCGGCGGCCAGTCCGCATGCGAAGCAGCATACGAAATGGTTCTGCAGGGCAAGCACCCCATGATCGTCGAGTATGCAAGCGACCTCGTTCCCGCACAGAACGTCTGCCTGTCCAACGCTTCCTTCCTCCGCGACATGCTGAAGTTCAAGCAGGTTCCCACCTATCTTGAGCACACCATCCGCGAGATCAAGGACAAGACCGTTGTTGTCGCTTCCAAGGACGGCAAGAACGTATTCGAGCTCGAGTACGACGATATCGTAAACGGCATCGGCTTCGTTCCCCAGCCCGTTGGCGGCAAGGGCAAGAACATCCATCGCGTCGGCGACTGCGTTGCTATCGGCAACCTGCGTACCGCTGTTTGGCGTGCATGGGACGTCTGCATGGGCATCTAATTCCATCAGATTGTTCTTCGAACAAATACATAAGAAGCTCTCCTTCGGGAGAGCTTCTTTTTATTTTTATCAGCATTTGACATTTTGAGCAAACTACAATATACTTTAAAAGTATTTGTTTTACGGAGGCCGCCATGAGATTTCCCTGCCTTGTCCTTGACCACGACGACACAATTGTAAACAGCACCGCAACAGTGCATTTCCCCAGCTTTGTGGAATACATGAAAATCCACTTCCCCGAGGTTGACTACACCCTCGATGATTACTTCCGCAAAAACTTTGACCCGGGTATTTTGGAAATGTTCCGCGAAATCGGCCTGGACGATGCGATGATGAAGGACGAGCAGGAGTTCTGGAACGAATTTGTCCAGCACCACGTTCCCAAATCCTACGACGGCATACGCGAGCTTCTGTGGGAACAGAAAAACGCAGGCGTCAAGCTCTGCGTCATCTCCCATTCCTATTCAAAAAACATTCTGCGTGACTACCGCGAAAACGGACTTCCCGAGCCCGACATGGTTTTCGGCTGGGAATGCCCCCGGGACGAGCGAAAGCCCAGTCCCCACGCCGTATTTGAAATAATGAAGCACTACGGCTTCAAAGCCGAGGAGCTGCTCATTATAGACGACCTCAAGCCCGGCTATGACATGGCAAAGGCCGCGGGCGTAAAATTCGCCGCTGCCGGCTGGGCAAATGACATTCCCGAAATCGAAAGCTTCATGCGCTCAAACTGCGATTTATATTTCAAAACCGTCCCCGAATTTAAAGCCTATCTGGAGGGCAAAGAAAATGAGTAAGAACATCACAAAAATCGTTCTCACCGGCGGTCCCGCCGCAGGCAAGACCTCACTCATAAGCCGCATTCTCAAGGAGTTCAAGCAGGAAAACGGCTGGCGCGTCATCACTATTCCCGAAACCGCCACCGACCTCATCTCCGGCTTCGGCATCAAGCCCTTCGGCAACTGCATGTCCATGCTTGCCTTCCAGGATTTCGTCATTGCCGACCAGATTCACAAGGAAAAGCTGGCGCTTCAGGCCGCGGAAATCGTTCCCGAGGAGAATATTCTCATCATCTATGACCGCGCGCTCATGGACGACAAGGCATACATATCCGACGAGGAGTTTGCCGAGGTCATCTCCCGCTTTGACGGCCGCACCGAGCAGAGCGTTCTTGCAAATTACGATGCCGTTCTGCACCTTGTGACCTGCGCAAAGGGCGCGGAATTTGCCTATGACCTGGGCAACGCCGCACGCACGGAATCCCTTGAATATGCAAGGGAAATGGACGACCGCACCCTCCGCGCATGGCAGGGACACCCCAACCTTAAAATCATCGACAACTCCGTCAATTTTGAGGACAAGCTCCGCCGCGCAATTCAGGAAATCTACCGCATTGTCGGTGAGCCCGCGCCACAGACAAGGAAGTACAAATACCTCATTTCCATGCCCGACATGGAGAAGTTCTCCGAAAAATACGGCGCCGTTGCCATCGACATGATGCAGACCTATCTGCGCGACACCGCCCCCGACATTGAGCGCCGCGTGCGTCAGCAGAGAAACGGCGACGACTACCTTTACTTCTATAACGAAAAGCACTTTACCGCAGACGGACGCTGGGACACCGAGAAGCCTATCCCCGAGAAGAAATACGTCCGTCATCTCATGGAGGGCGACCCCGATTTCCACCCCGTTCACAAGACGAAATACCGTTTTGTCTACAACACCTGCCGCTACGAAATCGACGTTTATCCCTTCTGTGACGACAAGGCAGTCCTCTTCTGCTACACGGGCAGCGAGGCGCCCGAAATCCCCGAGGAGCTTGAAGTCCTCAAGGACGTTACGGGTGACCCCATGTACAAGAACAAGCAGTTTGCACGCACACTTACACTTGAATAAAAAAAAGACCGTTTCAGAGAAACGGTCTTTTTTCTTATCCTATTACGTCGAAGCCCTGATTTTCAACGGCTTCCTTAAGCATTGCATCGGTTACGCTGTCGGCGCACTTTACAACCGCGCTTCCGTTTTCGTGGGAAACCTCAGCCGCCTCAACGCCCTCAACAGCCTCGAGCGCCTTTTTTACTCTTTCGGAGCAACGGCCGCACATCATGCCGTCAATCTTTATTGTTTTTTCCATATCAGTTCTCCTTTATAACAACTCTGTCGCCGTGGATTTCCAGCCGGTCCTGACAATAAAGGATTATTGCCTTGGGGAGAAGCTTCCATTCGGCCTCCTCCATAATTCTTCGCTCAAGGCTTTCCAGAGTATCGTCCTGCTTTACCTCAACAGCCTGCTGTCCGATGATTGCGCCGATTTTTCCGTCGGCATCGGCAAAGTATGCCGTTGCGCCTGCCACCTTGCAGCCGCGCTCAAGGACGCAGCGGGCAGGACGCTCCTCGTTTTCAAACGCAGGAACAAGAGAGGGGTAAACACCGATTACACGGTTTTTGAACTGGTTTGCAATTACGCCCAAGGGCATATCGTAGCCCGCAAGCACCACAAGGTCAATGTCCATATCGCGAAGCTTGTTGGAGATTGCCATACTGTAGCTGAGCTTTGTGGGGAAGTCAGTGGTTTCAACCACTATCGCCTCCACCCCCGCGTTTGAGCAGCGGCGCAGAGCGTATGCGTTGGGCTCGGTGCAGATAACCGCAGCAAGCTCATAATTCGGTATTTCTCCGAAATACATGGAGTCAAGAATGGTCTGAAGACGCGCGCCGTTGCCGGAAACCAGTACCGCAGTTCTTATCATATTTTTTCCTCCTCATTCCATGCTCATAAGGCGCTTGGCGGTTTCAAGATTGAGGCGCTCCGCCGCCCTTATCTTCTTAAGCGATTCTTCAAGCTCGGCTTTTTTGTCCGAATCGCAAAGCTGTTTAATCATATCCGAAAGCTTTTCGGCCGTGAGCTGCTCAAGCTCAATGCAGCCGCCGCAGCCTGTGTATTCCACAAAGCCCGAAACCTTCGGGTCATAGCTGATGCCCACCGACGGCACGCCGCTGTTTGCCGCGAAAAGCAGGCAGTGCAGACGCATTGCCACAACCAGCTTCATCTTCGACATGAGTCCGATTGCAAGCTCCGTGGATTTAAGCTCGGGAAGCATAATATACGGAAGCTCCGAAAGCTCCGCAACCAGCTTCGACGCCTTTACGTCCTTTGCGTAATTCATGGGCAGGAACACGGGCGTAAGCCCAAATTCCTCATAGGCACAGCGCAGCGCCTTTGCGATTTCCGGGGCCTTTTCATCGAAGTCTGTCCAGGGTCTGAGCCCGAGGCACAGATATTTTCCGTCCTCCGAAAGTCCGTTTTCCGCCATGAAGCTAAGCGTTTCCTTTTCCTCGCAGGCGGGAACGGAAATTACGGGGTCTGCCGCCAGAATTATTTCAGGTCTGTTGACGCCGATTTCCTCAAGGAGCTTAAGACTGTCGGGGTCACGAAGCGTCATAACATCAACATCTCTGTTGAGCACCTTTGCCGACATTCTGCGGTCACTGCCGAATTTCAGCGGACCGATGCCGCAGCCGTACATCTGAACCCTGCAGCCAAGCTTCTTTGCGCGGCGTATTGTATAGAGATAAAACCACAGGCTTCTGCGGCTTGTTACGTCCTGAATAAGACTGCCGCCGCCGTTTATATAAAGCTTTGCCTTGCGGAAAGCCCTGTCCTGACTGCGCACTCTTCCGCGGCCTATGGCGTTTACATTGTGAGTGCACTGTGTTTCCTTCGGCGAACGGGAAATAACCGTTATCTGAAGCTCCTTGTCAAGACTCAGCAGCTGACATATCATGCCCGACAGAATTGCCTCGTCACCCGCATTGCCGTGGCCGTAGGCGCCGCATATCACAACGTTGTCGCGCACGCCCTGACGGTGCTTTTTCTCCCGCTCAATGATGTTTTCATATATCTCAATCTGTCGGCGGCAGGTGCTTGCGGCGGAAAATTCGTTCTTCGCCTTTTCATATACCGCCTCGCCGATTTTTGTTCTCAGTCCGCTGTCCTTTGCAAGAACTGCAAGCTCCTGCGCAAGCGTGTGATAATCGCCCGCATCGAAAAGCATGCCCGTTTCATTCTGCCTGAGAAGCATGGGCAGACCGCCTACGCGGCTTGCCGCCGTGGGAATTTTCGCTCGTGCCGCCTCCGTCACGGCATAGGGAAAGGTTTCGGAAATGGAGCTTATGACATTAATATCCACGGAGGAGTAATAGCCGCTCATATTCTTCAGCCAGCCCGCGAAAAACACCTTTTCCGCAACGCCAAGCTCCGCGACAAGCTTACCCAGCATTTCGCGCTCCTGACCGTCGCCCGCAATGAACAGACGCAGGTTTTCGCATTCCGCGCTTGCCTCGGCAAATCCGCGCACCAGCGTTGCCACGTCTTTTACGGGGTCAAGTCTTGCGGCGATGCCCACAATGACATCATCGGGAGTGAAGCCGCAGCCGATTTTTTCAAGCCACCTTGCCCTGTCGACACGGGGCTGCTCGACCTCGAAATCAACACCGTTATAAATGGCAAAAAGCTCGTTGGGTGCGAAGCCGCGGGAGATGAGCGTTTCGCGCATCTTGTCGGAAACGCAGACGCGGTAATCCATCTGATGCAGAGCAAATCTGTTCAGCTTGCCGTAGGTCATGTTTGCAAGCGGTCTGCCCAGATAGTCAAGGGTGTAGTCGCTGTGTACGGTGCTGACAAAGGGAAGGTCAAAGCGACTTTTCAGCAGCGCGCCCATAAGGTTTGCGCGGCTGCCGTGGCAATGCACCGCATCATAGCTGCCGTTTTTCAGAATTTCGCTTGTTTTGCAGAAGGCGGAGGCAAAGCTTCCGTTCAGCACAGTTGTAGGTATGCCGCGCTGACGCGCCTCTGCCGCAAACGGTCCCTCCATATAGCACACAAGGTCAGCGGTTATGCTCTTGTTCAAATCCTGCAGAAGCGACAGCACGTGGGTTTTTGCGCCGCCTGAGTCGCCGCCGGATATCAGATGCAATACTTTCAAGGTATTCTCCTTGCTGTATAATCATTTTTATTGTATAATTATATAGTATTGATGATTTAAGGTCAACGAAGGTAACAAATTATGACTAAAATTTATCTGATTCGCCATGCAGAAGCGGAGGGAAACCTCTTCCGCATAGTGCACGGACATACAAACAGCTATCTTACCGCCACGGGATACCGTCAGCTTGATTATCTTGCCGAGCGTTTCAGGGACGTTCAGATTGACGCGCTTTATTCCAGCGACCTGCGCCGCGCAGTTTTAACGGCGGGTGCAATTCTGAAGTATCACAGGCTTCAGCACAACAAATCCCCGCGTCTGCGCGAAATGAACATGGGCGTTATGGAGGGCAAAAGCTTCGGCGACATGATTTACGAAGACCCGAAGAGCATGTACCTTTTCAATAACGACCCTGAAAAATGGCGTGCCGAGGGTGCGGAAACCTACGGTGAGGCAGCAGACCGCATGACAAGCGCTCTCCTTGACATCGCAAAGGAAAACGAGGGAAAAACCGTTGCCGTTGTAAGCCACGGCGTTGTAATCCGAGCAACCCTGGCAAAGCTTCTTGGCGTTCCCTCCGCCGAAATAACGCAGAAGGTGCCCCATGGTGACAACACCGCCGTTTCACTTCTCGATGTTGAAAACGGAGAGATAAAGGTTGAATATTTTAACGACAACAGCCATGTGCCTTATGAGCTTTCCACCTTCGCAAAGCAGACCTGGTGGAAGTCCGACACCATGGGCAGAGACGACGAAAACCTGCGCTACGAGGCACTCAACCCCAACATCGACGGCAGACTTTACACCAGATGCTATTCGGAAAGCTGGCTTGCGGCTCACGGAAGTCTGAACGGCTTTGTGTCATCGCTGTATCTTGACGACGCGAAGAAAATGTACGCCGCAGACAAGGATGCAATCCTTCCCGCCTACGACGGAAGCGGCAATTTTGTGGGCATTGTGGAAATGGATATTCTCCGCGGCAAACGTCAGCACTACGGCTGGATAAGCCTTATTTATCTGACGAAGGAAAACCGCGGTCACAATCTCGGCATTCAGCTTCTCGGCATGGCAATCTGCCGCTTCCAGACGCTCGGCTATAAGAGCGTGCGTCTGCACGTTTCATCGGAAAACAAACGCGCCATCGCGTTTTACGAAAAATACGGCTTTGAGGTCATCGGTCAGAATCCAGGCTGCGGCGCCCCGCTTTATCTCATGGAAAAGAAATTTGAGTAGGGAAACGTCTTGCGGGAGACGGAACAGGCAAGCCTGTTCCCTACAGTAGTACGGATAATGGTTTTCAGTGTAGGGAACGGTCTTGACCGTTCCGCCATATCCGCCTCACGAGGACTTTATATACAAGCAGGATATCGGTACAGAGCTATGTGGAACGAAAAAGCAAAAGTTGAATATCTGAACACTACGGGACGGCGGATTATCGCGGTCTCCGATATCCATGCCAATCTCCCCTATTTCAAGGGGCTCATCAAGAAGCTGAAGCTCTCGCCCTATGACGTTCTGATTCTCAACGGCGATTTCCTCGAAAAAGGCGAGGACAGCCTCGGCACCCTGCGGTTCATTATGGAGCTGAGCAAGGAATACGATGTTCACGCCCTCTGCGGAAACTGCGACAGCTGGGTTGAGGTCGTGGACGGCAACACCTATTTCACGCCGCCGAGACTTCTGAAATATCTTCAGTTCCGCCAAAGCGGAATATGCTGGGATATGTTCAGGGAAATGGGCGTTGACATTTTAAACTGCACCGACCTTGCGCCCTATATGCAGGCTCTGGAGGACAGCTTCGCTGAGGAATGGGCATTCCTGCGCAAGCTTCCGCAGATTATCGACACGCCCCACTACACCTTTGTCCATGGCGGCATATATCCCGACAGAGCATTTGAGGAGCACACCGCAGGCGACGTTATGAAGTTTGACGATTTCATGAGTCAGGGCTTTGTTTTCGACAAATGGGTTGTTGTCGGTCACTGGCCCGTCATGCTGTACCTTGAGGACCACGTCTGCGCAAACCCGATTATCAATGAAAAACAGCACATAATTTCCATCGACGGCGGCTGTACGCTGAAGGACGACGGACAGCTCAACGCCCTTATTATTGCCTACGAGGGAAGCGAGGATTTTTCCTTTGCTGCCTACGACAGCTTCCCCGTCAAAACCGTTGTGACGCCGCAGAAAAGGGGCGAAAAATCCTACTATATCCGCTGGGGCGACAACAAGGTGAGGGTGCTCTCACGAGGCGAGGAATTTTCCCTCTGCCGCCATATAAGAACGGGCTATGAGATGGAAATTCTCACAAAATATCTCTACACCGACGATGAGGAAACCACCTGCAACGACTCAACCGACCTTGTGCTTGAGCTGAATGCGGGCGATGAGGTCAGCGTTATAGAAACAACAAGCCGCGGCTATCTGGTTAAGCACAAGGGCACAAGCGGCTGGTACTACGGAGAACTGAAATGATAAGTAATCAGGAATTTTTACCCGTTTCAAAAGAGGAAATGGAGGAGCGCGGCTGGTGGTGGTATGACTTTCTGCTGGTTACGGGCGACGCCTACGTTGACCACCCCAGCTTCGGCACCGCCGTTATCGGACGCGTGCTGGAGGCCGAGGGTTATCGCGTTGCGGTGCTTGCCCAGCCCGACTGGCACAGCGCCGAGGCCTTTGCCGCCTTCGGCAAGCCCAGACTTGCGGTTTTAATCGGCGCAGGCAATCTGGACTCCATGGTTGCCCACTACACCGCGGCAAAAAAGCGCCGCAGTGAAGATTTTTACTCCCCGGGCAAGAAGGCGGGACTGCGCCCCGACAGAGCGACAATCGTTTACTCCAACCGCGCACGCGAGGCATTCGGCAACGATGTTCCCATCATAATCGGCGGTCTTGAGGCAAGCCTCCGCCGCTTCGCCCATTACGATTACTGGGAGGACAAGGTGCGCCGCAGCATTCTCTTCGACAGCGGCGCGGATATGCTTGTTTACGGCATGGGCGAATACGCCGAGCGCGAAATCGCAAAGCGGCTCAAAAAGAAAATTCCCGTTTCCGAAATGCGCGACATTGCAGGCACGGCATATCTCACCACAGAGCCCGAAAACTGCGCCTTTCCCCATGTTGACCTGCCCTCCTTTGCGGAGGTGCGCGACAACAAGCGCCTTTACGCCGAGGCAACCCGCACCGAATACGCCGAGCACGACCCGGTGCGTGGAAAGGCAATGATTCAGGAGCATGACGGCAGATTCCTTGTTGTAAATCCTCCTGCCATGCCCCTCAGCACTCAGGAGCTTGATTTCGTTGCGGAGCTGCCCTACACCAAGCAGTACCACCCCATGTACGAAAGCATGGGCGGCGTTCCCGCCATTGAGGAGGTCAAATTCTCCGTCATTCACAACCGCGGCTGCTTCGGCGGCTGCAGCTTCTGCGCCCTTGCCTTCCATCAGGGCAGAATGGTAACAAGCCGCTCCCACGAAAGCGTTGTGCGCGAGGTCACCGCGCTGACGGAATTCCCCGATTTCAAGGGGTATATCAACGATGTGGGCGGTCCCTCCGCAAACTTCCGCCACCACTCCTGCAAGAAGCAGGCAAAGTGCGGAATGTGTCCCGACAGACGCTGTCTTGCGCCCACGCCCTGCCCCAATCTTGATGCCGACCACTCGGATTATCTCCAGCTTCTGCGGAAGCTCCGCGCCATTCCCGGCATCAAAAAGGTCTTTGTGCGAAGCGGAATCCGCTATGACTACATGCTTGAGGACAAAAACGACGAGTTCTTCCAGGAGCTTGTAAAATACCACATTTCCGGTCAGCTCAAGGTTGCTCCCGAGCATTGCATCGACTCCGTTCTGGACTACATGGGTAAGCCCCACATCGACGTTTACGAGCGCTTCATGGACAAGTACAAAAAGCTCAACAACAGGTTCTCCAAGGAGCAGTACGTTGTGCCGTATCTCATGTCCTCCCACCCGGGAAGCACGCTTGAATCCGCCGTGGCTCTGGCGGAGTATCTCAACAAAACGGGACGTCAGCCCGAGCAGGTGCAGGACTTCTACCCCACCCCCGGTACGCTTTCCACCTGTATGTACTACACGGAGATTGACCCCACCACCATGAAGCACGTTTACGTGGCGAAGTCCTTCCACGAAAAAGCCATGCAGAGAGCGCTTCTGCAATGGAAGCGTCCCGACAAGCGCAAGCTTGTCATGGAG
>JAZRVW010000006.1:0-35287 GCA_045599385.1 Oscillospiraceae bacterium
CACCTCGGTTTTTTTGAACCTAAGGAAAGAAGTTTTGTATTTGACTGTGCAAAACTCATGAATTTCACTGTCATCACCCGGTGCCTGATGACCGAATTGGTCACAGGGAAAATCGAGAATTTCAAACCCTGCCGATTTGTATTTTCGGTATAACCGTTCAAGTGATTCATATTGCGGAGTAAATCCGCAGCCTGTTGCAGTATTGACTATTAACAGAATTTTACCTTTTAATTCACCAAAGTCTAAAATCTCATCATCATTTTTTTCGGCTTTAAAATCATAAATGTTCATTGCTGTTTTCCCTCCACCGATATGATGTCCGTTTACCTTGGTTTTATTCTGCTTTTTGACACATTTTTGCTTTATTTTTTGTTACAAAAATGTTGTCCTTTATACCGTAAAATTCATCTCCTTTTTCGACAGTAAATTCTCAAAGCAATTTTATGTTGACAAAAACGAGTCAATATGGTACAATGACGCAAGTGAAAAAGATGTCTTAAAGACAATACAGAGAGATTGTTAAGGCTGAAATATAACTGTACGGTGATGCCGTACTTCTTGTGTTATGCTTTTTTGCCCTGTCACTCTGTGACAGGGATTTTTATTTTGGGGTGAGAATTATGGATTCAAAATATACTTTCAACGGATTTGACAAAGCATCTGTCTTTTCTCAGTCTTATTCAGACGCATTGGCATTTTCATTTGATTTTCTCCCTTTTGGTGAATATTCCGTTTTACCCGGCTTTTGCGATGTGCATGTGCATTTTCGTGAGCCGGGTTTTTCGTATAAAGAGACGATAAAAAGCGGTTCGCTTGCCGCAGCACACGGAGGCTATACTTCGGTTTGCACAATGCCGAATCTGAATCCGGTCCCCGACAGTGCGGCAAACCTGAAAGTTCAGACAGATATTATTAAATCAGACAGCGTAATAAGCATTTATCCCTATGCAGCAATCACGGTAGCGGAAAACGGGAAAACACTTTCGGATATGGAAGCTCTGGCGGACAGCTGCATAGCCTTTTCCGATGACGGTCGGGGCGTACAGTCTGACGAGCTCATGAGGCAGGCTATGGTGCTTGCAAAATCCCTCGGTAAAATGATTGTCGCCCACTGTGAAGACAATGCTTTGAAGAAAAACGGCTACATTCACGACGGAGCTTATGCAAGGACACACGGTCACGCCGGAATATGCAGAGAAAGCGAATGGAGACCGATTATGCGTGACCTTGAGCTTGCAAAAGAAACCGGCTGCGCCTATCATGTCTGCCACATTTCATGCAAAGAAAGCGTCGAGCTGATACGCAGGGCAAAGCGTGACGGTGTTGATGTCACCTGCGAAACGGCACCCCATTATCTTGTGCTGGACGATTCCTGCCTTGAAGAACACGGGCGTTTCAAAATGAACCCGCCGCTTCGTTCGCCTTCCGACAGAGAAGCGCTCATTGAAGGAATATGCGACGGCACAATTGATATGATTGCAACAGACCATGCTCCCCACAGCTTAGAAGAAAAGAGCAAGGGCTTAAAGGACAGCGCTTTCGGAATTACGGGTATCGAAACGGCATTCCCCGTGCTTTATACAAAGCTTGTAAAAAACGGCATCATCTCTCTTGAAAAGCTGCTTGACTTAATAGCGGTAAATCCCCGTAACAGATTTCATATTCCGGCAGAAGCTTCGTTTTCGGTCTGGGACTTAAATAAAGAGATAACTATAGACGAAGACTTTTTCTTGTCAATGGGGAAATCCACTCCATTTGCCGATACGGCACTTTACGGTGAATGCTGTTTAACGGTGCTGAACGGAAAAATCGTATATCGCAAGTAAAATATATTCGGAGGAATTAAAATGGCTAAGAGAACAGATATCAAAAAGGTATTGATCATAGGCTCGGGACCTATTGTCATCGGGCAGGCTGCGGAGTTTGACTATGCAGGAACGCAGGCTTGTCTCGCGTTAAAAGAGGAAGGCTATGAGGTCGTTTTATGCAATTCCAATCCGGCTACCATTATGACCGATACGAGCATAGCCGATAAAGTATATATGGAACCGCTGACATTGGAATACATAGCCAAAATACTGCGCTATGAACGTCCCGATGCCATTGTCCCCGGTATAGGCGGTCAGACGGGACTAAATCTCGCTATGCAGCTTGAAAAGAAGGGCGTTCTGAAGGAATGCCATGTGGAGCTGCTCGGTACCTCCAGCAGTTCAATTGAATGTGCCGAAGACAGAGAGCTGTTCAAGGAGCTTTGCGAGTCCATCGGTGAGCCTACCATTCCCTCCGAAATCACATACAATATAGAGGAAGCCAAAGCAGCCGCACAGCACATCGGCTACCCTGTGGTTCTTCGTCCTGCATTTACGCTGGGCGGAACCGGCGGCGGCTTTGCAAACAACGAGGAGGAGCTGGTGGAGATAGGCACCAACGGCTTTGCTCTTTCTCCCGTACACCAGGTGCTTATCGAAAAGAGTGTCAAGGGCTACAAGGAAATCGAGTTTGAGGTTATGCGCGACTCTGCCGATCACGCAATCACGATCTGCGGCATGGAGAACGTGGATCCTGTCGGCGTTCATACAGGAGATTCAATCGTTGTTGCGCCGATTATGTCTTTGAATGATCATGACCTGAAAATGGTCAATGACAGCGCCATCAAGCTTATCCGCGCCCTGAAAATTGAGGGTGGCTGCAATGTGCAGTTTGCGCTCAATCCTTCCACCTCCGAGTATTTTCTGATTGAGGTCAATCCCCGCGTGTCACGTTCTTCGGCACTGGCGTCCAAGGCCAGCGGATATCCGATTGCCCGTGTCACCGCAAAAATCGCCGTGGGAATGACGCTTGATGAAATCTCCGTGGCAGGCGGAAGCGCCGCCGCAGAGCCGTCCCTGGATTACGTCGTTGCCAAATTCCCGCGCTTTCCGTTTGATAAATTCACTTCTGCCTCCAACCTCCTCGGCACTCAGATGAAAGCGACCGGTGAGGTCATGGGTATCGGCTCAACTCTTGACGAGTGTATACTGAAATCCGTGCGTTCTTTGGAAATCGGAACGACGCATTTATATTTACCCAAATTCGACAGCATGTCGAAGGATGAGCTGCTTTGCTATGTGTCGGCATTTCACGCTGACGGCATTTTTGCTGTTGCTCAGCTGCTTCGCCTCGGCATAAGCGTGGAAGAGCTACACCGTGTCACAATGATTACGGATATCTTTCTTGAAGCAATCGAACGGATTGTAAAAATGGAAAAGACGCTTGAGGAGAAGCCGGAGGACCTGCGTGCACTCCGTGCAGCCAAGGTTGAGGGCTTCGCCGACAGTTACATTGCAAGGCTTTGGAACATGAGTGAGCTTGATGTAACCCGTTTGCGTAAGCAGAACGGGATAACACCGGTTTTCAGAATGGTAGACACCCTGCATACCGGCAAATATATTGCCTATCTTTATTCCACCTATCAGAATCTGATAAATCGTGAAATCGGTAATGAATCCCGCCTGACCGACAGGAAAAAGATCGTTGTGCTCGGGGCAGGACCTATCCGCATCGGCCAGGGTGTCGAGTTTGACTATTCTACTGTCCACGCCGTTCAGACCATCGGACGTGCCGGATATGAATCCATTATCATCAACAACAATCCCGAAACGGTTTCCACCGATTACACAACGGCGGACAAGCTGTATTTTGAACCGCTGACGCCCGAAGATGTGATGAACATCATTGACTATGAAGCTCCCGAAGGCGTTATCGCTACCCTGGGCGGACAAACCGCCATCAATCTTGCCGAGCCCCTGCGTGCGCGCGGTGTCAGGATAATCGGCACTGACTGCGATGCAATCGACCGTGCCGAAAACCGCGACCGGTTTGAAAAGGTGCTGAAATCTCTTGATATCCCTCAGCCGAAGGGTCAGGCAGTCACCAACATCGAAGCAGGAGTAAAGGCCGCAGAAGAAATCGGTTATCCTGTTCTGGTGCGTCCTTCCTTTGTGCTCGGCGGAAGAGCAATGCAAATCGTTGCCGATGAAAAAGGACTGCGTCACTATCTGAAAAGCGCGGTTGAAATAGATGAGGACAAGCCTGTCCTGGTTGACAAATATATCATAGGCAAAGAGGTTGAGGTTGACGCGATCTGCGACGGTCATGATGTTTTTATCCCGGGTATTATGGAATTGGTTGAGCGCACCGGTATCCATTCCGGCGACTCCATCAGTGTTTATCCGTCCTTCTCCATTTCCGATAAGGTCAAGGGCATAATCCTGCAATATACCAAAAAGCTGGGACTGGGAATCGGTATTGTCGGTCTGTACAACATACAGTTCATCGTTGACCGTGAAGAAAACGTCTACATCATTGAGGTCAATCCCCGTTCCTCCAGAACGGTTCCCTTCCTGTCGAAGTCAACCGGCTACAGTCTCGCCGATATTGCCACAGAGGTCATTCTGGGCAAATCTCTGAAAGAGCAGGGAATATTTGAGCTGTATCCCGAAGAAAAAAAGCGTCATTATGTCAAAGTTCCCGTTTTCTCCTTCAACAAAATCAAGGGACTTGATGCCTACTTATCTCCCGAAATGAAATCCACGGGAGAAGCAATCGGCTATGACGATCAGCTCAATCGCGCACTCTACAAAGCGCTGCAGGCTTCCGGAATGCATCTGCAGAACTACGGCACGGTAATTGCCACCATCGCCGATGCCGACAAGGAGGAGGCATTGCCGCTTATCCGCCGTTTCTATAACCTGGGCTTCAATATTGAGGCCACCTCGGGAACCGCCAGATTCCTGAAGGAGCACGGAATCCGTACCCACGTTCTCGGAAAAATCAGCGAAGGCAGCAACGAGATAAGTCAGTCTATCCGTCAAGGTCACATTGCCTATGTAATCAACACGAGCAATATCGGTGCTACCGGTGAGCTCAGCGACGGTTATGAAATCCGCAAATATGCAACCGAAAGCAGCACGACAATGTTTACCTCGCTGGACACCGTAAAGGTCATGCTGGACGTGTTGGACGAGATCACTCTCCGTATCTCCACAATTGACGCGTGAGGTGACAGATGAAGCAGGTTAAACTGATTCTCGGAAAACGGGAAAAATTATCATCGAATGTGTACAGAATTCAGCTGTTTGGTGATGTGTCGGCGATTACAGCCCCGGGTCAGTTCATTGATTTGAAAATACAGGGGTACTTCCTCCGCCGTCCGATTTCTGTCTACGATTCAGACGGTGACAGCGTTTCGGTTATCTATAAGGTCGTCGGTAAAGGCACCGAGGCGCTGACCGAGCTACCGATTGGTACGCCGCTTGATGTATTGACCGGGCTTGGAAACGGTTATGACGTGACTCTTTGCGGTGACGCTCCTCTTCTTCTCGGCGGCGGCAGCGGCGTTCCGCCCATGTATTATCTTGCCAAGCAGCTGATTGCAAAAGGGATAAAGCCTTCTGTGATTCTCGGCTTCAATACAAAAGATGAGGTTTTCTGCGAAGAGGAATTCCGCAGGCTCGGAGCCGATGTGACCGTCACCACGGTTGACGGCTCATACGATCAGAAGGGCTTTGTTACCGATGCCCTTCCTGACGGGTACACCTACTTCTACACCTGCGGTCCCGAAGCGATGCTGAAAGCTGTCTTCCGCGAAACAAAGACCTCGGGGCAGTTCAGCTTTGAAGAGCGAATGGGCTGCGGTTTCGGCGCCTGCATGGGCTGCACCTGCAAAACCGTAACCGGTTATAAACGCATCTGCAAGGACGGACCGGTACTCAAAAAGGAGGAAATTCTGTGGTAAATACGAAAGTAAACCTCTGTTCCATAGAACTTGACAATCCTGTTATTCCCGCAAGCGGCACCTTCGGATACGGATATGAATTCGCCGAGCTGTACGATATCAACATACTCGGTTCTCTGTCCTTCAAAGGAACAACCCTTGACGAAAGATTCGGAAATCCCACACCGAGAATCGCCGAAACGGTTTCCGGTATGCTGAACTGTGTGGGACTTCAAAACCCCGGTGCGCAAAAGGTCCTGACTGAAGAAATTCCGAAGCTGAAAAAATGCTTCAAAAAGCCGATTATGGCAAATGTCAGCGGCTTTTCTGCCGATGAATATGCTGAGGCCTGTGCAATCCTCGACAGCGAGGAACAAATCGGGTGGTTTGAAATCAACATCTCCTGCCCCAATGTAAAAGGCGGCGGTCTGGCATTCGGGACAAATCCGGACAATGCCGTTCAGGTAATAAACAAGGTGAAGCAGGTCACGAAAAAACCTGTGATAGTTAAGCTGTCGCCCAATGTCACCGATATAACGGAAATCGCAAGGGCGGTGGAGTCTGCCGGTGCTGACGGAATAAGCCTTATCAACACCCTGCTCGGCATGAAAATAGACTTGAAAAGCAAAAGGCCGGTGCTTTCCAACAAAACGGGCGGTCTTTCGGGCCCTGCCGTTATGCCGGTGGCTGTTAGAATGGTCTATCAGGTGTATGAGGCGGTCAACATTCCAATCATCGGACTCGGCGGAATTACAACTGCCGAGGACGTTATCGAAATGATGCTGGCTGGTGCAACGGCGGTTGAAGTGGGTACAGCAAATCTCATCGAGCCCTTTGCCTGCAAAAAAATAATCGAGGAGCTGCCGTGCGTTATGCAGAAACACGGCATTGAATCTTTGACTGAAATCATAGGAGGCGCACATCATGGGTAAAGACGTCATCATTGCATGCGATTTTGCAAGCAAGGAAAAAACATTTGAATTTCTTGATAAGTTCAAGGATAAAAAACCGTTTGTAAAAATCGGCATGGAGCTTTTTTATGCGGAGGGTCCCGAAATCGTCCGTGAAATCAAAAAGAGAGGACATAAAATATTCCTTGATTTGAAGCTTCACGATATACCCAATACCGTTAAAAAAGCCATGGCTGTTTTATCGCATCTCGATGTGGATATGACCAATCTTCACGCCTCCGGAACGATTCCCATGATGCGCGCGGCAATCGAAGGACTGACCCGTCCCGACGGCTCAAGACCGATTCTGATTGCAGTCACTCAGCTGACATCGACGGACAGCGAGCATCTGAAAAACGACTTGCTTATCAAGGAGCCAATGGATGAAGTAGTTATGCATTACGCAGGCAATGCAAAGGCGGCAGGTCTTGACGGTGTTGTATGCTCTCCGCTTGAAGCGGAAAAGGTGCATACCGTATGCGGTAAAGAATTTCTGACCGTAACGCCCGGTGTCCGTTTTGCTGACGGTGACAAGGGCGATCAGAAGAGAGTCATGACACCTGCCGAAGCGAAAAAAATCGGCAGTGATTATATCGTTGTGGGAAGACCTATCACCCAGGCCGATGATCCGGTGGCGGCGTATGAACGCTGCGTTAAAGAATTTGTGGGGGAATGAAAATGGAAGCATATAAACATGAGTTTATTCAGTTTCTGGAAGCTGCAGGAGTTTTGAAATTCGGAGACTTCACCGCAAAAAGCGGAAGAAAAATTCCCTATTTCATCAACGCCGGGGACATAAAAACCGGTGAGCAGATAAGAAAGCTCGGAGAGTTTTACAGCAAGGCATATTTTGAAAAAATCGGAAATCAAAAAGCCGTGCTTTACGGCCCTGCCTATAAGGGTATCCCGATTGCCGTGTCGGTAGCGGTAGCGCTTTCGGAAAAAGGACTTGATGTTCCCTTCTTTTTCAATCGCAAGGAAGAAAAAGACCACGGCGAAGGCGGTGTCTTTGTCGGTTACAAGGCGCAGGCGGGCGATGATGTGGTTATTGTGGAGGACGTTATTACCGCAGGAACCGCAATCAGAGAAAGCATGGCAAATCTTTCCTCTCTTGAGGGTGTGAATGTCAAAGCGGTATTTGTTATGGTTGACCGCAAAGAAAAAGGAAAAACCGAAAAATCCGCAATGTCTGAAATCAGTGATGAATTCGGTTTCCCGGTTTATTCGGTAGTTGATGTTTACGATATTATCGAATATCTTGAAGAGAAGCCCGAAAACCGTGAAAATGTTGAAAGAATAAAAAACTATCTGAAAGTCAACGGCGCAAAGGAATAAGAAATGAGAAATTTACTTGAAATATCTGACCTTTCGGTAAAGGAACTGGACGCTCTTTTACATACGGCAGACAGAATCATCGAAAACCCGCAGGAATTTGCCCACAAATGCGCCGGAAAAAAACTTGCAACACTGTTTTATGAGCCTTCTACAAGAACACGCCTCAGCTTTGAGGCGGCAATGTATGAGCTCGGCGGTCATGTGATAGGATTTTCCGAAGCGCAAAGCTCTTCTGTTTCAAAGGGTGAAAGCGTTGCCGATACCACCCGTGTCGTCAACTGCTATGCAGACATTATAGCCATGCGTCACCCGAAAGAAGGAGCGCCGTATGTCGCGGCAAGGTATTCTGATGTCCCGGTCATTAACGCAGGTGACGGCGGACATCATCACCCGACACAAACCCTTGCAGACCTGCTGACGATCCACAGGGAAAAAGGAAGCTTTGAAAATCTTACGGTAGGCATCTGCGGTGACCTTAAATACGGCAGAACCGTACATTCCCTGATAACCGCTTTGAAACGATATTTCGGCATTCGATTCGTGCTGATTTCCCCCTCTGAATTGAAATTGCCCGAGTACGCAAAGGAAGCGCTTCAGAAAGACGACATAGCGTTTACTGAAACAGCAGACCTTGAAAAAGCAATGCCGGAGCTTGATGTTTTGTATATGACGCGCATTCAGCGTGAGCGTTTTTCAGATGCCGCAGAGTATGAACGGTTAAAGGACAGTTATATTCTGACGCCGGAAAAGCTTGTGACCGCAAAGGAAGATATGATTATTCTTCACCCTCTGCCCCGTGTCAATGAAATCAGCGTACAGGTTGATAAAGATAAAAGAGCCTGCTATTTCAAGCAGGCAAAAAACGGAAAATATATGCGCATGGCTCTGATTCTGACACTTTTGGGGCTTGACGGAGAATTGGAGGACCAGGAAAAGAGCTGCCTCAAAACCGTCAGCGTCAGCTGCAAATGCACAAATCCCCGTTGTATATCACAAATTGAGCAGGAGCTTGAACCGCTGTTCACGGTATCCGACGATGCTTCCCCCGTGTACCGTTGCCTTTACTGCGAAACCGAAGCAGAGCCTGCCGCATTTAATATTTGCAAATAACAAGTTCTGAGGGGAAAATATATTCGGCTCTGTGCGCTCTCCGGGGTGCATCGGGTACGATTATCTGTAAAAGAACCGCAATCCGATACGTTGTATCGGATTGCGGTTCTTTTTTATTTCTGGTGCCGTGTTCATATAAATTTGACACATTGAGCAAAAATATGCACATTTCACTTGAAAAACTCAATTAAATTATGTACAATTAGCACAAAGCACATTTATACACGTCTGTTTGGCATTATGCACTAATAATTGATTATTTTTTATGCACATTGCACAATCGGGTGTCAAAAAGGAGAAAGACATGAAGAAAAAATGGCTACTGATAATTGTCATAGTCGCCGTTCTGGGCCTTGGGGCATTTTTGCTGTTCAGGGACGGAATGGTGGAAATCGACAATTCAAAAATTGATTTTTCCACCTCCGTGTATAAGCACATCACCAACGGCGGAATCACCACCGATGAACACATGCCCTATAACATCGACGCCATTACGGGTGCAACTCTCACCGTTGAGGGACCCGGTGTTGTAACCAGCATTCCGCTGTCCATACGCGAGCTTGAAAGCCGCAACGACGGTCTTTTCAGGGGCTGCTATAAGGACTCTTCCGGCTATAAGGTCTATGAGGGCATGGACCTGTATTATATGCTTTACAGCATGACCGAAGGTGACAACGGCATTTTCCTCACGGACAAGGCATATAAGGTTCAGCTTAAAAACAGCAACCGCGCCACCATCGCCGAGCTCACCATTGAGGACATCACAAAGGCGCACGAGGCGGGCAGGCCCGTGCTCATTGCCTACGGTGTCGGCAACACCGACCAGACCGTGACCGCCCCCTTTGTGTTCGATGCAAAGAATGAGGGTGAGCATTCTGACGGCTACGTTAAAAAGCTGCATAATGATGACGGCTGTCTGAAGCTTGTCTACGACCTGAAGGAATACGACAATCCCGTTAAATACAAAAAGTTCTCCAACGTGGCTTACATTTACGTCTGCGAGGAAACCGAGCCCGGCTTCAAGCACACCACAGCCACGGACAAGGCATACAACAATCCCGACTACACCGATTACATCATCACCTTCCGAGGCGATGCGCTCGGCAACGAGATTGACCTCACGGTAAAGCAGCTTGAAGACCTTGTAAAGACCGATAAGAACGGAAATCTTATTGAGGGCGGCATGGGCTATTCCGACTCCTACAGCCTTGCAAACAACGCCTACTGGTATGTGAACACCTATGAGGGACTTGACCTGTACAAGCTGCTGTGTTATCTCGGAATGCCCACCGTTGAGGAAATGGGCAAGGGCACGGCACGCACTACCATTGTTTCCTTCAACGCCGCAGACGGACGTCAGTCCTCGGAAAGCTTCTCCGCCGAGGCCCTGTCCTATCCCGATGCCTTCGGCTTCTACAATAAAAATGCCTCCGACCAGAACGACGGAAGCTATGTTCCCACCAACGCCGACCTTGTTGATACGGGCTACCCAGTACTGCTGGCATACGGCGTGAACAACTATCCCTATACTATTAACAACATTGACGACGGATATCTGTCTGGTCTTGCAAACAACGGCGGACCTATGCGCGTTGTCTTCGGCAAAACCCAATATAACCACCCCAACGGCTCAAACCAGGTACAGAAGCTCAGCGAAGTCATTGTCGGCGACGATGTTCTTTATAACACACACAAGTACACCGACAACAGCAAGCTTGCAAAGCTGGCCGGCAATGAGCTCACAATCGTCGTAAACAACGAAGACGGCAAGACGCTTATTGATGAAAAGATGACCGTAGGCGAAATCGAGGATATCATCTACGGCAAAGATGTTGCGGGCAACGACAAGGCCGCCGCAAAGGTCAAGGAAGTCTACAGCATCGGCGGAAAAAGCGCAATTTACGAGGGTGTTGACCTTGAATATTACCTCATGAACGTTGTGGGTATCCCCGGCACCGTAGGTACCGTTACCTTCTCCAACGGCAAGGAAAGCAAGACCATAAGCCTTGACGAGCTCTTTGCCGAGGGCTTCAACGCCGACAGCGGCAAGGACGGACTCTCCGCAATCCTTGCCTACTCCAAAAACGGCACTCCTCTTGTAGCAAGCACCAAATCCGCAGGCTACGTTAAGTCCATCAAGCTTAACCCCTTCACCGAAGATGACCCCAAGACTTATTCTGTTGACAACTGCGGTGGTCCGCTTATGCTGGTTGTTCCCTCCTCCGACAGCAAGAGCAATGATTCCTTCGTGCTGAAAAACATCACCTCCATCACCGTTAAAATCGAGCCCGACTCCTACGCTCATCTCAACGGCGATGCGGCAGCGCTTGCAAATAAGACCGTGCGCTTCTACGGCGAAGGTCTCAGCAAGGAATACTCCTTCAAGGTTTCCGAGCTGGAAAGCCGTCAGACTCAGGCAAAGACTCTTGATTTCAGCATTCTGAACTCCAGCGGCAGTATGTCCGAGCAGCGTTACCGCGGCATTCCCGTATATGAACTCTTCACCGAGCTCGGCATCGCCAACAATGCAGGCGATGTCACCATATACGCCGCCGACGGCAGCAGCGTTACGGTTTCCCTTTCAAAGCTGAAGGGGCAGAATTACCAAAACTTCGTTTCTCCCGACAAGAAGCCCGTATGCGCCATACTCGCCTACGGCATGGGAGAAGTCGGCGGTGATATAACCTCCGGCACGCCTCTCATGACAGCCGACGGCGGACCTCTGAAGCTGATTGTTCCCATGAGCTCCGAGGACGATGTAAATGCCTCCTACTGCGTCAAGAATGTTGTGGCAATCAAGGTTTCCGCAAACGATGTAACCACCTGGAGCCATAGCATGAGCGATGTTTTCAGCGAATTCCTTGACTACGAAATGAGCATTGTTATCCGCAATGACGAAAACGAGTGGGAGTATGTTCTCACAGCCGAGCAGCTTGAAAGCCTCACAAATCTCATTGTCCGCGAGGACTACTCCGTACTGGAAATCGGCACCTGCGAAGGCATTGACCTCTGGAAGTTTGCAAATCTCATTGTCGGCGATCAGGTGGATATCTCCAACCCCGTTTCAGTAACGGTCTACGCCGATGACGGATATAAAAACGACCTGCTGAGCGTTGTTTACATGGACGGTCTGGAAAACGGCGTCCTCGATGCAAACGGCGACCGCAAGCCCGTTATTATATGCTACGCCGTCAACGGTGTTCCGTGTGTTGACAGCGAGGACCACGAAGGCTACACGGGTCTCTCTGGCAACATGGGCGGTCCTCTGCGCGTAGTCGTTGAAAACGTTCAGGGCGCATCTGTTAAATACTTCAACAAGCTTGTAATCACCATTGCCGGTGAGGGAAAAATCAATATAAATGTTGACGAAAGCATTTTCAGCAAATGAGGAAAGATAAATGAAAAGATTTATTTCTCTTATCCTGTGTCTGTGCATGGTGTTTTCTCTCTGTGCCTGCGGCACGGGAACAAAGGAAAAGGAAATAACGGGTCCCGCCGTCACCGATGCTGCGGGAAGACAGGTGGCTATTCCCGAAAACAGCGGTGAAATCAAAATCGCCTCGGTGTACGGCACCGCAGTACCCTTCATTGTGGCGCTGCAGCTTACCGACCAGGTTAGCGCCATCAACTGCAAGTCAAATTTCTGGAAGCAGGCTGACCCTCAGCTCAAATCCGCGGGAACCGTAGGCAAGGGTGTTGTGGACCTTGAGGCTTTGGCTGAAAGCGGCGCAACCGTGCTTGTCCACCGCGCCAACGACCCCGAAACCGTGGAGGCTGTGGAGAAGCTTGGCATTGATGTTCTCTGCATTCAGGCGGAGGACATGGCAGGCATCTATGCAACGCTTAAGCTCATGGGCGAATACTTCGGCAAGACCGAACGCGCAAATGAAATCATAAGCTGGATGGACGCTAAGTTTGCCGAAATTGACGAAATTGTTGCACAGATTCCCATGGAGGAGCGCCACACCGCGCTCTGCATGGGCGGCGAGCTGGGAAGAATCGCGGGGGGCGATATGATCCAGACCTGGATGATTGAAAAGGCCGGCGGAATCCCGGTGGCAGCCGACACGGAAAACGACTGCAACTGGCTGAACATCGGCGTTGAAACCGTTTTCCAGTGGGACCCCGAGTTCATCTTCTGCACCAGCTCAGCGTCAATGGATTATTCCATTGACGAGGTCATGGAGGACAGCGCATGGAGCGCCATGAAGTGTGTCATTAATGAGCATATCTATCAGATTCCCAGCAAGCTGGACACCTGGGATATGCCCGGCATTGCCGATGTAATCTGCACCTTCTACCTCCTGCATGAGATGTACCCCGAATACTTCAGCCTTGAGCAGCTTGAAGCCGAAATTGACGAATACTATACCTTCATGTTCGGCAAAACCTTTGATTCTGACTATCTTGGATATGAATTGACATGACAAGAAAGAAAAACGGCATGAACGCCGTGACATTGGGAATATTGCTTGCAGTACTCCTGCTGTTTGCCGTGGTGTTCACCGTATGTGTAGGAAAATACGATATAAAGCCGAAGGAAGTCCTTGAGATACTTTGGTGCAGGCTTTGGGGACTTGAAAGCAGCTACCCCCAGATGACCGTCAACGTGGTCATGGGTCTGCGCATACCCCGAATCCTTGCCAGCATACTCGTGGGCGCATCTCTTGCGCTCTCAGGTGCCACCTATCAGGGCATTTTCTGCAATCCGCTTATCTCTCCCGATTTTCTCGGTGTTTCCAGCGGCGCCTGCGTTGGCGCGGCGCTGGCAATTCTGCTGTCATTGCAGGCGGGCTTCATTCAGCTTTTCGCCTTCCTCGGCGGCATAATCGCCGTGGCGCTGGCGCTGACGCTGCCCATGCTTTTCCGAAACAACTCAAACATTATGCTTGTGCTGGCGGGCATCATCGTGGGTTCGGCAATGTCCTCCGTCATGGGCTTTATAAAATATGTTGCCGACCCCGACACTCAGCTTGCCGCCATCACCTACTGGACCATGGGCAGCTTCAGCTATATAAGCCTCGGCGACCTGCTGCCCACACTTCCCTTCATCATCATTCCCGCCGTGGTACTTCAGCTCATGTCCTGGCGCATTGACGTGCTGTCCATGGGCGAGCAGGAGGCGCAGGCTTTGGGCATCAATGTCCGCCTTGTACGCGGCGTTGTCATTCTCTGCTCCACTCTTCTCACCGCAAGCTCCGTCTGCATTGCGGGTACAATAAGCTGGGTGGGACTCGTCATTCCCCATCTGGGACGCATGATGACGGGACCAAACAACACAAAGCTGCTGCCCGTCACCGCGCTGCTTGGTGCTCTGTTCATGCTCGTTGTGGATACTCTGACACGCACCATCGGTGCCGCGGAAATGCCCATCAGCATACTCACGGGCATTGTGGGTGCTCCCTTCTACGCCTGGCTGCTGTGGAGACAAAGGAGGTCAAATCATGATATATGAGATAAATGACCTGCGCTTTGCCTATGATACAGGCGGCAGAAATGTACTTGACGGCGTTTCCCTTGACATTGAAAAGGGCGATGTGCTTTCGATACTCGGCCCCAACGGCGCGGGAAAAAGCACGCTGCTCACCTGCATGATGAATCTCAACAAGTCTCAGTCGGGCAGCATTCTCGTTGAGGGTAAAAGCATTGCCGAAATGTCACCGCAGGAGCTTGCCAGGAAGGTCAGCTTCGTGCCTCAGAATCTTAAGCCCGTATTCGGCTACTCCGTGCTGGAGTTTGTTCTCATGGGCAGAGCGCCGCTTATCTCCGCGCTGGGCAGACCGGGAAAGGAAGACAAGGCGGCGGCATACGAAGCACTTGAAAAGATCGGTCTTCTGGAGCTTGCCGACAGACCGTATACGGAGATTTCCGGCGGCGAAATGCAGCAGGCATCAATTGCCCGCGCCATTGTACGCAGGCCTCAGGTCATTCTGTTTGACGAGCCCACGGCTCACCTTGATTACGGCAATCAGCTCAGAACTCTCAAGGTCATAAAGGAGCTGTCCCGTGAGGGCTACACCACGGTCATTACCACTCACAACCCTGACCACGCAATCATGCTGGGCGGCAGGGCGGCAATCCTCGACAAGCAGGGAAAAATCACTCTCGGCAGCACCGACGAGCTTATAACCGAAGAAATTCTCAGTAAAGTTTACCATGCAGAGCTTAAAATACGTTATATAGAGGAGCTGGGCAGAAAAGTCTGCCTTTATCCCAATATATAATACTGCTTTCTGATAAAACAGTTCGATTTGGAGCGGTTTGCTTTCCGGAATACTTCGTTGAAAACCTTGGAAATACACAAAGTATTCCCTGCGGTCTTCGCCTTGCCTTCCGAAAATCAACCTCACTCGAAATCAGAACCTTTCTATCAGAAATCAGTATAAATTGACAACAAAATTCCGAAAGGAGAAAAATTATGAAAAAGTATGTAGCACTTATCCTGGCACTGATGCTGCTGTTCTCTCTGACAGCCTGCGGCGGCAATGACGACGGCAAAGACGAAGCCTCCGAGCTCAAGGAAGCAGTCGGCGTTACCATTCCCGCATTCTCCCTCAACGTGAACGGCACCATCGTCACCGATGCAGACCTGGCAGACTACCCCGTTTACGAGGTATCCGCCACCTCTACCAACAGCAGCGGCACCGAAAGCACCTGCGTTTATGTCGGCTTCTCCCTCAAGGACGTTCTTGATGTGGCAGGCGTCGGCGAATTTAAGACTCTGGCAGCCATCGCAAGCGACGGCTACGAGGTTGAAGTTGACGCAGCAATGGCTCTGGAGCCCAGCACCCTCATCGCCATCAGCAAGGACGGCGAGCAGATGAAGGACGGCCCCTGGTTTGCTCCCTGCACCAGCGCAACCACCGGCGACTACAACAAGGGCGTTGTAGCTATCTCCCTTGACGGCGCAGAGGTTGACCTCAATGCCGGCGGCGCAGAAGGCGGCGAAGGCGGTCTCCCCGAAATCGCTGACAAGACCGATAAGGTTCAGTTCGGCGACTTCAGCTTCAAGGTAAACGGTGTTGAGGTTACCAACGCAACCCTCGAAGGCCTGCACATCTACAAGATTGAAGTCACCACCGTCAACAGCAAGGGCAACGAATCCACCGCAACCTACACCGGCTACAAGCTGGCTGACGTTCTGGCAGCCTGCGGCGCAGACGGCGCAGCAAAGGTCACCGTTGTTGCAAATGACGGCTACGAAGCTGAGCTCAATCCCGATTTCATCAACAGCGACTACACCCTCGTAGCTATTGAGAAGGACAAGGAAGTCGGCGAAGACGGCACCATTTGGGTCGCTCCCTGCGAATCCGGTTCCTCCGGCGATTACTGCAAGCTGGCAGTTGAAATTCTCGCAAAATAACAACAGTTCCTACAGTGGAGAGAGAATTCTCTCCACTGTATTCTGAACAAAGCGGAGAACGCTTTTTCCGTTTTGTTGAGAATATGGGAGGAACGAAAAAATGAAAAAGATAATTCCCTTAATACTCATACTCCTCATGCTGCTGTGTGCATGCGGCACCGCCGTTGAGCCCGAAAACGCGGCAGAGCCCCTGCCGGCACCGGAAGTTGACGTTGAAAGTCAGTTCGGTGTGGACAAAAACATAAACATGGACACCATAGACAGCTATCTCGGCCGCGATGATGTTGCATACCGCGATATGCGTATGCTCTTTGATCCTGCTGACTACGCCTCCATCGGCGGCGAAGCAGACCTCAGCAAGACCATTACGGGCTTCAAGGTCGTACCCTATCCCTATATTGCAACCCTCGGCGCGCTGCCTGTGGCAAATGCCTATGAGGGCGACACACTGTTTACTGTGGAATGGAATGACGACGGCACAATAGCCTCCGTAACCGAAAATTACAGGGAATCCATGATGATTCTTGAGGAGCTTTTCCCCAGAGACACCGCCATCTTTCTGATGTGCGGAGGAGGCGGATATGCAGGTATGACCAAAACTCTGCTGATATATCTCGGCTGGGACGAAAATCTTCTGTACAATATCGGCGCAAACTGGGAATACACCGGCGACAATGCCCTTGAGCTTATCGTCTATTCCGAGGACGCCGACGACGAAAACATAAATGCCACATGGCGTGCCGACTATGCCTACATAGACTTCAGCCGCCTGCACGAAAAGTGATATGAAAGCTAAAAAAATACTGATTCTATTATTGCTTCTGCTTATGCTCTGCAGCTGCGGAGGCGCCGACGCTCAGGAGCCCACATCGGAATATCCCACCTTCACCTACACCCACTTCGCCTCCGGCGGAACAAGGGAGGAATACACCGCGGTTATACTCTTTGAGCAGTCAAATTCCACCTTTACTTCCTATCAGGTGGCGTTCTCCTCCTGCACATGCCGAGACCCCAGCGTCAACTACTATTCCGTGTGCTATGTGGAGCTGCTGAACAACAAGGACTCTGCCCAAGATTCCGCCATACGAAGCATCACCTTCGGCAACAACATGGGGCTCTGGGGCGACAGTAATCCCAACCACTACATCTCCGAATATACCGAGGAATACATGGACGAGCATTTCGTGCAGAGCCTTGTTCATGCAACAAAGGCGGATATTGACGCATGGGGCGGCTACGGCACGCAGGTGGACTGCGTAGATGCCGACGCCGTAACGGGTGCCACCGTTTCCACCAGCAACATCACCTCCATGCTTCAGGGGCTTTTCAAATACCATGAGGAGCATTACTACTCATAACTCATAGCAAATTAATTAAAGTCACGTCAAGTACGTGACTTTTTACTTTACACTATGCAAAAGCCGGGGAATAGTTTATAATAAAATGTCAGAAAACATTCGGGGGACTTTCGTTATGGATATAAAGCTTGAAATTTTATCCGCGGGGCAGATATGGGGCGGAGGTGACACCGCGCATCTTGCGGTTTTTGAAAAATTCGGCAGACAATGTCATATTACAGACCTTGCGTTCATAACGGGCTGTGACGCATATCCGTCGGAAAGCAGCATTCTTAATTTCGGCTGGAGCTTCACCTGCACCGCAGGCGGAAGATGGACTGCCATTGCCTCAGGTGCGGACGGAGCTGCAGAGGAATACTACCGCAAGCGCCACGACGGTGCTGTTCGTCCCTGCTTCAGAAGCGAGGAGCTCTTTGAGCGGTTTGCCTGCGGTGACAACGTTTTCAGCGCTGAATACGGAGAATATCCCCAGTATGCCGCCGATGCCGTTACCTCGGCACAGCTTGACAAGGCGCTGCGCAACAATTCACTCAAGCCCACGGGAAAGGTCTACACCTTATGCGGAAACACCTTCAAGGAGAAGAAAAAGGATTATCGCTTTATCGAAAAGAACGAGCTCATTTTCCAGGAAATAACCACCGATGACCTCCCCGACATGATGGCAAACGGCAGAACCTTTCAGTCCTACGGTCAGAGCCTTATGCACGGCGGTGAGGACACAGCCGTAGCCTTCGTTCCCGAGGAATGTCCCGAATACTTCTACAAGGGTGAAAAATATATTCGCGTGAAATCGCGCCCTAAAAACCAGGGCGAAAAATTTACGCTTTCAAACGGCATGTGCTATTCTGCGGGAGATACGGTATGGCTCAGAGTTGAGCCGGTTGTGTGGTACGTTGATGCCGAAAGCAAGCTGTTTATTTCAAAGCTCGGTCTTGTTTCCGGCATAAGACTTCAGAAGCAGGTTGCCGTTCCCGAATTTGTTTTTGAGGAAACGGAGCTCGGCAATTATCTCGACAGCTATATGGCCCACGATATATTCAGCGTTTCGGAAATTACTTCCGAGGCACACGAAAATGCCGAGGGCGCTGACATCTCAAACCCCTACGGCTTTGACTTTTCCGAGGTCAGCGAGGAGGACATTGTGCGCGGCTGCATCGAAGGCGGCGTTCCCGTTTTTCTCCACGGCGCGTCCTCCGAGGGCAAAAGCGCAAGGGTTCGTCAGATTGACCCCGACTGCGTTGTAATCTATATGCGCAATGCCACTCCCGACAGTCTCAACGGCAAAAGCATTGTAAATCAGACCACGGGCGAAATGACGGACATTAAGCCCACCTGGCTCAAGAAGCTTGAGGCAATCTGCGAAAAGGAGCCCGAAAAGAACCACGTTCTGTTTTTTGACGAGCTGACAAACGCCCTGCCCAGCATTCAGGGCAGCGCTTTCAACATCGTCCTTGACCGCGAGGTAAACGGTATGTGGAAGCTTCCCGAAAACTCCCGCATCGTTGCCGCGGGCAATGAGCTCAACGACTCCCTTGCGGCATATCAGCTTGCCGAGCCTCTGTTTAACCGCTTTGCCCATGTATATATTCAGACGGCGCTTGACGCATGGCTGCTCTGGGCAGCCGACAACCGTCTGCACCCCTCAATCTATGCCTACATTGCCTGCAGCGACGGACTTCCTCTCCGCAGCGAGTATGACGGTCAGCTTCCGAACGCCGACCCAAGAAAGTGGGAGATGGCGTCAAAAATTCTCTATGCCACGGGCAAGCCCGAAATGATAAGAAGTCTTGTGGGTGAAAGCATCACCGCAGACTTCTGCGAATTCTGCAAAAAGCGCATCATAACCCCCGACGACGTTATAAACGGACTTGAGGCCGACGGGCTTGAGGCCGACGGGCTTGAGCTCAGCAGGGAGGAAAAGCGCAACAGTGCGATCTGTCTTTCGCAGGCAGATGAAAAGCAGCTCGTCAAGGTAAGAAGCTTTGTTAAGAAGCTGGGCAGCGAATACTGCGTTCTCTTTGATTCCGCCTGGGCTCACGGCGACTATTCCCGACTTGAAACCATTGTGGCGCTTAAGCGTGCGGAGAAAAACAATGCGTAACAGATTTTCCGCACTCCTTTACCTGCTGTTCGGCAGACTTTTAAAAAAGCAAGATGAGCAGGACAGCGTTCTAAAAAACAGCGATGACGGCATGAGCAAGTATTTTTCACTCATGCTCGGCGATTTTTTCAGCAAAATGGGAAACAAAGACAGCGACAAGGAGCTTGACGCTGACGGCAAATCCGACAACCCTGCGGAGTTTGATTCCAATCCCCTGCTTGACCTCCTGAAAAACCATAAGGATTCCGAAACGAAGGATATGCACGAAAGCGCCTCGGGCGAAAACCGCAGCTTCTGGGGCGAAGGCAAAAGCGGTGATGAGCTTTCGGAATCAGACGGCGGTGACAGCGGTCTTGCCGCGGAAAAATCAGATGAGGGTGACAGCCTCAGCGGGCGCAGCAGCGAAAAGCTCGGACACACAAGCCAGCAAAGCCGCATTTCCGCAAAGCTCAACGACGTTGTAAGCGAAGCAAACGTTCCCGAATACGTTGTATTCAACGACATCGGCAAGGCAACGCAGATTATAGACTGGCGCAGGATTCTGCGTCAGAACGGAAGCTTTGACGTGGACTGGTCCTACCGCAACGCGATTGTGGAGGACGGCATCGTGCGTCCCAGTCTTGAAGCCGTTCCGGTTGCCGTTACGGAAATTCTCCTTGACACCAGCGGTTCAATCGACGAGCCGCTGCTGAAAAGATTTTTGCAGGAATGCCGCAACATTCTGCCGCATTCAAGGGTTAAGGTCGGCTGCTTTGACACGCAGTTTTACGGCTTTAAGGAAATAAACACCCTGAGTGACCTTGAAAACATGGTTTTCGAGGGGCGCCACGGCACAAGCTTCACCGCTGCCGTCAACGCCTTTTCGGGACGTGCGGACAACCGCATAATCTTCACCGACGGAGAAGCTCCCATGCCTGCTCAGAGAATGGATATCATCTGGATCGTCTTCGGCGGAAAACGCATTTCCCCAAACGGCGGACGCGTCTTTTACGTTGACGACGACCTGCTTAAAAGACTTAAGTCGGATAGCTGATTTATTCGCAAATTCATAAAATCCGAGGCGAAAACAATGAAACGTGTATTTTACGGCTGGTATGTGTGCCTTGGCTGTGCGCTGCTTCTGTTCTGCACCAGCGGACTGACCATTAACGCATTCACCATTTATCAGCCGTACATACTGAAGCAGAACCATTTTACAAACGCCCAGTCCTCAACTATTATCATGGTCAGAAGTCTGTTCAGCTTCATCTCCATGTTCCTTACGGGAGCGTACTACAAAAAGCTCTCCCTTCGAAACGGCATGACGCTGGCGGGACTATTCACCGTGGGAGGATTTCTCCTTTTCGGTCTTGCGGACAGCTACATGGGCTACTGTCTTGCCGCAGTTGTCGTGGGACTCGGCTACGGACTCGGCACCATGATTCCCGTTGCCATTATACTTGAGCGCTGGTTTGTGAAAAAGCGCACCCTTGCCATCGGAATATGCTCCGCCTCAACGGGCTTATCCACGCTGGGCATTCCCTCACTTCTCACAACGCTCATTGAAAATCACGGTTTGAAATTCACCTTCTTTGCAGAGGCCGCCTTCATAGCCCTGCTTATTGCCCTGAGCTTTTTGCTTGTGAGAAGCGACCCTGAGCAGAAGGGGCTTGTTCCCTACGGTCAGGGCGAAACCGGCGGCACAGTTCGGAAAAGCACAAACATCGGAACGCTCAGAAAGAAAAACTGGCTTCTTCTCGTTCCCATGCTTCTGCTGCTGGGCGCCATGACAAGTGTTGGCTACAGTCATCTTTCCGTGCTTGCGGACGCAGAGGGCTTCAGCCCTCATATAACCGCCCTTGCCATTACGGTTTCGGGCATAACCATGACCGTCAGCAAGTGTATTTTCGGCTGGGTTTCGGATAAGCTTTCAACATACAAATGCAACTGGATATTCGGTTTCGTGCTTATTCTGGGCATGGTGCTTTTATGCATACCCACAGACAGCAGTATTTTCCTGCTTGCCGCCATGAGTCTGTACGGTGTGGGACTTGCACTCACCACCGTGGGTCTCACCGCATGGGCAGGCGATTTCAGCAGCCATGAGGAATATGACCGCACCATACGCCGTTTCCAGATAGGCTCTGCCGCAGGCACACTCGTTTTCTCCTCTCTTCCCGGTATTCTCGCAGATCGCTTCGGCGGTTCCTATATCCCCGCATATATTTTCTTCGCCTTCTGTGCTCTTTTCGTCGTGCTGTCCGTGCAGTACACCTACAGACAGATTTCCCGCGAAGGTATAAAGCAGTAATTCTTTAATTGCAGTAACATCGGAGGTAACATTATGGAAAAGCTTGAAATCATGAAAGCACGTCACTCTGTGCGCACCTATCTCGACAAGGAAATAGAAGAGGAAAAGCTTGAAGCGCTTCAGAACGCAATTGCCGAAATCAATGCCGAAAGCGGTCTGAATATTCAGCTTTTCGCAAACGAGCCCGAGGCTTTCAAGGCCAACGCCTCCCACTACGGTGCCTTTGAGGGCTGCCGCAACTATTTTGCAATGGTGGGCGAAAAAAACGATGACGAGAAAATCGGCTACTACGGTGAAAAGCTTGTGCTTCTCGCCCAGGAGCTTGGACTGAACACCTGCTGGGTTGCCCTGACCTACAAAAAGGGCAAGGTAACGGTCAGCGCCGAAAAGGGCGAAAAGCTTCATGTGGTAATCGCTCTCGGCTACGGAAAAACTCAGGGCCATGCCCATACGAACAAGGATATAAGCACACTCTGCAACCTTTCCGAAAACTCGCCCGAGTGGTTCAGAAACGGCATGGAGGCCGTTCTTCTCGCTCCTAGCGCCATCAATCAGCAGAAGTTTTACTTTGAGCAGAAGGGCGATTCCGTTTCCGCAAGGGCAAAGCTTGCCTTCTACAGCAAGATGGACCTGGGCATTGCAAAATATCATTTCGAGCTTGGCGCAGGCAGGGATAATTTCCGCTGGGAGTAATTAATACTATACTCTAATGTAAATCAGACGATATTTGCGGTCTGTTCTGAAATTAAGGTATAAAAAATCAGGCATCTTTCAGATGCCTGATTTTTTATTCGCTTTCCATCATTGCTTTTATCTGATCGCCTATTCGGTTTTCCTCAAGGTCTTCAAGGTCAATTACGTTTATGCCCAGCTCCTGCGCACGATGGCGGGTTATGTTGCGGCAGTGGTGTGCCGTTACAATGGCGGCCTTTGCCGCCTTGCCGCCGAAGCGGTCGCGGAGTATGGCAAGCTCGTTGAGTGCCTCGGTGCTGACCTCGCAGGTTTTGCAGCTTATGAACACGGGTACAATGCCCTGCATGGCCATGACGTCAATCTCATTGGTGACGTTATCCTGCCGGAAGTCGCCCTCCCAGTCAACAACGGCGCTGGTGCGCACATCATTAAACAGTCCCGCGTCAAGACAGGCCTTATACACATAAATCTCCAGAACACTTCCTATATCCCGCAGCCATGTGCGTATCTGCCGGTCCTTAAATTTAAACTCAACCCTGCCACCAATGCTTAAATCGCTTATGAAGCCTAGCTTTTCAAGGTCATACAGCACCTTTTCGGGCGCATCTATCCTGCTTCCGTGCTCGCCCTTTACGGTGTATGGCGCGTTAACCTCCAGGGGAATATATTCACCCTTTTCCACCTGAGAAGCACGCTGAATATAGTTCACGGCGCTTGTCCAATCGTTGCGGTGCTTCAGGTACAGCGCAAAGAAGGGGTCGATTGAGTCCATGTATTTATTCAGTATGGAGTTATCCACCCTGCCCTCACGCATGGCGCCGCCTGCCATGAGGAAGCAGTCCTCCACCTTGTGCTGAACCTCGCATTTCAGTTCATCTCCGAAATGCGCCTCATGGATATTATAAAAGCTTTTAGCCTTACGGCTGTAGGTAAAGGCAGGCGTATTCGTTGCGGCGCAGAAGCGTCCGCTTGCGAAAAGCGCTGCGTCCGTTCCGCCCGTAACGTCAATGATACATTCGGGGTATTTTTCCTCAATTCCTTTGAGCTGCTTTTCAAGCTTGCCCGCATTGTACAGGCTGGATTCAAGGAAAACAAGCTCAGCCTTTACACCGCGGCGCTCAAAATACTCCCGCATTTTGTTCTGAATATTCTTGTTCTGCGCCACCTCGGAAGGACACAGAAAAACCGTGCGCTCAGGCTTGAACACCTCGGTAGCAAGCACATTTTCAATGGGTCTTTCGTCATAGAGTTCAATAAGAGTTTTCATTGTATCACCAGAATTTTAATAATATACGTCCCAGAGAATAAGTCCGTTTGCGGAGGCCGTGAAGCCCGCTTTCGCACGGTCACGGGAATCAAGCGCCTCAGAAACGGAGGAAATGCTCCGTTCTCCCGATCCCACCTCGAGAAGCGTGCCGACGATTATCCGCACCATGTTATAAAGAAAACCGTTTCCCGTGAGGGCAAAACGCACTTCGCCCATTTCCGCGGAAATATCAATGCTGTCAATGCGGCGGACCGCCGACTTTTTCATGTGCTTTGCGGAGGTGAAGGCGGTGAAGTCCTTCTCGCCGCAGAGTATCTCCGCCGCCCTCCGCATTGCATCAAGGTCAAGCGGCTTTGTATAGGTGAAAAGATATTTCCTCTCAAAAACATTGGGCTCAGAGCTGTTATGCACGCGGTAGACATAGGTTTTACCCTTGCAGCTGAGGCGCGCGTGAAATCTCGGCTCTGCCTCCGCAAGAGATACAGCGCCGATGTCCTCGGGGAGATATTTCCGTATCGCCGCAAGAAGCTCATTGCAGGTCATTTCCGTTTCAGCCTTGAAGGAGCAGACCTGCCGTCTTGCGTGGACGCCTGCGTCTGTTCGTCCGCTTCCCGCAAGCTCGACCTCCTGCTCAAGCAGGCGCGAAAGCAGTCTTTCCAGCTTAAGCTGTATTGTGTTTTCCGTATTTCCCTGCTTCTGCCAGCCGCTGTAGCGCGTTCCGTCATAGCACAGGACAAGCTTATAGTTTTTCATTACTTACCTCAAAAGTGTTCTGCAATTAATATACCACAAAAGCCGCCGTGCCGCAATCTTGCATTTGACTCCCTCCTATGATATGCTTTTATCATCAAAAAGAAATGAGGTTTTGACCATGAGCATCAAGAATGAGCCGAGAATCACCAACCCCATAGTCGTTGCCATACGTGAACAGCTTGAGCACCGCGCGCTGTGGATGTATCTGCTCTGCGATGAGGCCGCAAAAAAGGGCCTTAAATCCGATGAGTACGCTCCCGACGCAATTAAGCGCTGCGGTCTTTATCAGGGCGCAAACCTCCGTGAAAAAGCAGGCGGCGGTGAATCCCTCAGAGGACTTAAAAAGACCCTGTTCTCCAAATTTGCCCAGTGGGTGTTCGAAATGGACATTAAGCAGTGTGACGACGACCATCTGTCCATCGACTTCCATTACTGCCCTCTCGTAAAGGCATGGCAGAAGCAGGGCTGCAGCGACGAGGAAATACGCTGTCTTTGCGACACGGCTATGTGCGGCGACCGCGGCATAGCCGAAAGCTTCGGCTGCAAGCTGAATCTTCCCAAGACCATCGCCCGCGGAGACGACATCTGCGAAATACGCTTTGTGAGAGAGAAAGCGGAGGAGGAAGAATCCGAAAAAGAAACCGCAGAGTCCGAAGCTCCCGCAGAGGAAAAAGAATAATACATAAAAAGCCGCGGCAGCAGCCACGGCTTTTTTGTTGCATCGCTTCCCTAAAAATGATAAAATATAATTTATGATTTTTGTTTTCGAGGGATTTCATGAAAGGCAAGCTTGATATGACTCAGGGCATAGGCTGGCGCCATGTTCTGACCTTTTCTCTTCCAATCATGCTGGGCAATCTGCTTCAGCAGCTATATAACACCGTTGACGGCATCGTCGTCGGAAAATACGTTTCCGAGGCCGCCCTCGGCGCAGTCGGCAACTGCGCAAGCCTCACCTTTCTCTTCATTGCAGTCGCCATGGGTCTTTCTAACGGCTCAAGCGTTGTTGCGGCTCAGTTTTTCGGCGCAAAACGTGAAGCCGATGTGCGCCGCTCCGCCTCCACCGCAATAATTCTTCTCTGCGGAGTGGGTATTGCGGGCGTAATATTCGGAATGCTCTGCTCCGAATGGCTGCTCGGCACAGTCATGGGCATTGACGATAAGGAGGTTCTTGGAGAGGCAGTAACCTACTTCAGAATTTACTCCGCAGGACTGCTGTTCCAGTTCCTTTACAACGTTATTGCGGCGCTGCTGCGCGCGCTGGGTGACAGCAAGGCCACGCTGTATTTTCTGCTGATTTCAACGGTTGTGAACCTCGGTCTTGACCTTCTCTTCGTTCTCGTTTTCGGCTGGGGCGTTGCGGGTGTTGCCATCGCAACCGTCATTGCCCAGGGCATAAGCACGGCCTTTTCACTTGTTTACATGAACCGAAGATACCCCGTGTTCCGCTTCAAGCTCCGCGAGCTAAAATACCACACCGACATGGGCAAAAAATGTCTGCAGATGGGCATTCCCTCCATGCTTCAGCAGAGCGTTGTGGCAATCGGCGGCATGTTCATGCAGCGACTTGTCAACACCTTCGGCAAGGCTCTTATGGCGGCCTTCACCGTGGGCAACCGTGTTGAAAACTATATTTTCATTCCCATTATGGCGCTCAACGCGGGTATGTCCACCTTCGCGGGACAGAATATGGGCGCGGGCAGACCCGACCGCGTCAGAGAATGCTGGAAGCGGGTTGAGCTTATGTCCCTCTTGTTCTCCGCTTTCATCGCCGTTTTCATCTATTCCTTTGCAACTCCAATTTCAACCCTCTTCGGCGTTTCGGGCAAGAGCCTTACCATGAGCGTTGAGATGATACGCTTCATGAGCTTCTTTGTTCTTCTCTTCTCCCTGTATCTCCCCACGGGCGGACTTCTTCAGGGCTCGGGCGACGCTTTCTTCGCCATGCTCTGCTCCATGTCCACGCTCGGCATAAGAGTTATCTCAGCCTACACCATGGTCTATGCCTTCGGTGTTGACTATCACGCGGTATGGTACGCCGTGCCTATCGGCTGGGTGTTCTGCATTGTGCTTGCATGGGGACGCTATTTCAGCAGAGCCTGGGAAAAGAAATCGCTGGTCAAAAAGTAAAAGAAAAATCCACCGATATCCTCGGTGGATTTTTTAAACGTGTACAAGAATGAGTCCCACAAGGGTTCCTATGAGCATAAACAGCGCAGGCAGCTTTGAACGCCACATAAGAATTGCCTCGGGCAGAAGCTCGCCGAAAACGACGTAGAGCATTGCGCCTGCAGCAAAGCTCAGGGAAACGGCCAGCCACAGAGGGCTTATGAGGCCAAGGGAGTAGCCAAGCATGGCTCCGATGATTGTGGGTACGCCGGAAAGCGCGGTTATGATGATTGCCCTCCACTTGCCCATGCCGCCGGTTATGAGAGGAACGGAAACCGCCATGCCCTCGGGAATGTTGTGAAGGCCGATGACAACGGCAATTACGAAGCCGCTGCCGCCTACGATTGAGCCCGCGTCACCGGCATAGGAGGCGCCGATGACCATGCCTTCGGGGAGGTTGTGCAGAGCTATGGCACAGGCCATTACAACGCCCGCAATGAAAAGCTCGTGATGCTGATTACCGTCTTTTCTCTTATGCATATGGAAGTGGTCGGCATGGATAAGCTCGTCAAGGTCGTCGGCGGTCTGGGGGTGCTCCTCATCGATATGGGAAATCTCGGGATTTGTGTTGCGGTCGATGAGATAGTTCAGCAGGTAAACCAGCAGATAGCCCACAAGGACACCCGCCACAACAATCCACAGCGCAGTTTCCTCTGTGGCACCTTCGGGGAAGAACGCCTCCTGAATAAGATCAAAGCACACAACCGCCAGCATAACACCGCCTGCAAAGCTCAGCAGCAGGCTGACAATCTTTGTGGAATCGCGGCGAAGCACCGCGCCAACAAGGCCGCCGAGGCCCGTTCCGCCCACGCCTGCAACGGTGGTTATTATTACAATCCATGCAAAAATACTCATTTATATTCTCCGTAGTTTTTCATGCTACTATTTTGCGATTCGGGTCCTCATTTGTCAATAGCTGACGTATAAAAAATATGTTTGTTTTAACGGCAAAATATAGTATAATGTTATAGTTAATAAACAAAGGAGTTTTATCATGGAAATAAAATACAAAATTTCAGACCGGGCAGAAGCTTTTCTCGCCGAGTATCTCCCCGAGGCACTTCAGGCAGAAAACAGCTTTCAGGCGCTGAAAATGCTTTACGAGCTTATTGATGCCAAAGGCTTCGAGGCACCAAAGTACGACAAGCTCAACGAATTCGGCATCGAAGCCGACGAAATCTACGATGAGATTTACGAACTAAACTCTCCGGAGGGCTGATTATGAAAGACTTAAAGGACAGCTGCCGCGTAGCACTTGTTCAGGCTACCCCCGTAATGTTCGACAAGGCAAAGGGTCTTGAAAAAACCGTTGCCCTTATCGAAGAGGCTGCAAAGCAGAACGCGGAGCTCATTGTTTTCCCCGAGCTGTTTATCCCCGGCTATCCCTACGGCATGACCTTCGGCTTCACCGTGGGCAGCCGCAATGCCGACGGCCGCAAGGACTGGAAGGTCTACTATGACAATTCCATTCTCATTCCCGGTCCCGAAACCGAGATTCTGGGAAAGGCGGCTAAAAGCGCAAATGCCTACGTCAGCATCGGCGTTTCAGAGCGCGTTGAGGAAAACGGCACACTTTACAATACCAACATCATCTTTAACCCTCAGGGTGAGCTTGTTTACATTCACCGCAAGCTCAAGCCCACGGGTGCAGAGCGCGTTGTATGGGGCGATGCGGACAAGCACTACTTCCCCGTCATCGACACCCCCTGGGGCAATGTGGGCAGTCTTATCTGCTGGGAAAGCTATATGCCCCTTGCCCGCGTTGCGCTCTATGAAAAGGGTGTCAGCATCTATATCTCCCCCAACACTAACGACAACGAGGAGTGGCTTGCCACAATCCGCCACATCGCCATTGAGGGACATTGCTACTTCATCAACAGCGATATGTACTTCAAACGCTCCGACTATCCCGCCGACCTCCACTGCCCCGAGGAAATCGCACGCCTGAGCGAAACAGTGTGCCGCGGTGGAAGCTGCATCGTCGACCCCTTCGGTCACTATGTCACCGAGCCCGTATGGGATAAGGAAGAGATTATCTACGCTGATATTGATATGCAGAAGGTACCCTCAAGCCGTATGGAATGCGACGCCTGCGGTCACTATTCCCGCCCCGATGTGCTGAAGCTCAGCTACCCCGACGAATGATGATTTACGAATGTGCGCCCATGGAGGGCGTTACCGACTATATTTTCCGTCAGGCGCAGAGTAGGCTTTTTACTCCCGCCGACCGCTACTACACGCCCTTTATCTCGCCTACGGCAACCCATCTTTTCACGCCGCGGCAGACGAGGGAGTTCATTCCCGAGCACAATGAGGGCATAAAGCTCATTCCCCAGCTCATCGGTCACAGCGCCGAGGATTTTCTCTGGGCGGCAAACGAGCTTAAAGCCATGGGCTACGGAGAGGTGAACTTCAACCTCGGCTGTCCCTCGGGTACCGTTGTCAGTAAGAAAAAGGGCTCGGGGCTTTTATCCGAGCTCCAGATGCTCAGGGCATTTCTCGATGAGGTTTTTGAAAAAACTCCCGTGGAGATTTCCGTCAAAACCCGCATTGGAACGGAAAGCGCCGAGGAATTTGCGGAAATCCTTGAGCTCTATAACCGCTATCCCATCAAGGAGCTTATTATCCACGCCCGTCTGCAGAAGCAGCAGTACAAGGGTGCTCCCGATATGGCGGCATGGCGCATGGCGATAGACGGCAGTAAAGCTCCGCTTTGCTACAACGGCGATATATTTGACAGAAGCAGCGGAGAAAAATTCATGGCGGATCATCCGCAGACTCAGCGTCTTATGCTGGGGCGCGGTCTTGCGTCAAACCCCAACCTCATCGGTGAGCTCAAGGGGGCTCCGTCCGTCACAAAGGCCCAGCTTGAGCAGTTCCACGCAGAAGTCCTTGAGGGCTGTATTCAGCGTACAAATCAGGATAAGCCCCTGCTTCTGCACATGAAGGAATTCTGGTTCTACCTCTCATGCGGCTTTGAAAATACGGATAAGCCGCTCAAGGCAATCCGCAAAGCCCAGCACCTCAGCGATTATAGCAGCGCAGTCAGCGCATTTTTCAGAGATTGCGAGCTTCGCAATCCCGCAGGATTTCAGCTAAAACCTTAACGGAGAATCATTATGTTCAAACTCAAGACTAAATCAATATCATTTTTGCTTGTTCTGTGCCTCGTTGTTTCCCTCTTTGCATGCATCGGCGTCAGCTCCTTTGCCGCAGGAAGCGCAACCAACACGGGCACACGCCACGAGCTGTGTACGGAGCTGAGCGCACAGGCGGAGGCCTACTACAAGGGCGAATACTCCTGGGACAGCATGAGCGCACTTGACGGTGTTGACACGAACAGCTCACTGGCGGCAATGAACGGTGAGCTTTACGGTGAGCTTCAGGAGCTTATGAGCCGCACCATGACAAGCTCCGTGAGCTACAAGAGCCTCACAAGCTACTGGCAGGACACCGACGCCTCCGACGGCTCAAAAGATGCGGTGCTGTTTTACAGCGACACCGTAAGCTCCAACTACAACCGCGAGCACGTATGGCCCAAAAGCCGCGGCGGTTTTTATCAGAAGAACGCTGGTAGTGACCTGCACCATCTTCGTCCCACCGACTCCACCATAAACTCCACCCGCGGCAATCACACCATGGGTGACGTTGTTGGCGTTCTGTCCTCTTACAGCACCGCCTACTACGGCGGCGAGGCCGTACTTTACTACAACGCGTCACTTGACCTTGTAGAAGTCAATGACGACATTAAGGGCGACGTTGCACGTATCCTGCTGTACGTCTATGTGCGCTGGGGACAGCCCAATCTCTGTGAGGACGTTTCCAAGGCAAATCTCCCCGCCTTTGACTCCGACGACAGTGAGAACAACGGTCAGGCGGTCATTGAAGACCTTGACACCCTCCTTGAGTGGTGTGCCGAGGACCCCGTGGACGAATGGGAAATGTGCCGCAATGACTGCGTTCAGAGCATTCAGGGCAACCGCAACGTTTTCATTGATTACCCCGAATACGCATGGCTTCTCTTCGGACGCGACATTCCCGACGATATGGACACTCCCTCTGGCGAGGGTGAAAGCGCAGTACATTATAATATCAGCGCCGCTGTGAACAACTCTGCCTACGGCAGCGCAAGCATTACAGGTCACACCGTAAACGCCGTTCCCAAAACTGGCTACGTTGTGGCAGGCGCCGAGGTTTCCCCTGCGGGAAGCGCCGTACTCACCCGAAACGGCAACAGCTTCACCGTTAGCGAAATGAAATCCGACTGCACCGTCACCGTTATATTTGAAAAGGCAAAGCAGGTCACCCTGACCTTCTTCGCGCCCTGCAAGATAGCGCCCGTAAATGTTCTTGCAGGTTCAAGCGTCACACTCCCAACCTGCACCGCGGACATAAACGGTCACGAATTCGTGGGCTGGGCTGAGCTTGAGGTAAGCCAAACCACCGTTCGCCCCGTTTACTACGAGGCAGGCAGCCGCTATACCGTCAATGCCGACACCGTTCTCTTCGCGCTGTATTCCGAAACAATTCACGGCGTTGGGACAGGCGGAGGCGGAAACGCAGAGCTTGTGACGAGCTCACCTGCTGACTGGTCGGGCAAATACGTCATCGGCGTTTCCTCAAAGGGCATCATGATGACCTCCGACAATCCGGGAAAAACCTTCCTTGAATATGAGGACGCCGATTTTAGCGGCAACAGCATCACCAATGCGCAGGGCGACAACATCTTCACTTTGAAGAAAGTCGGCAATTATTACTCAATTCAGTCCTCCGACGGCGCTTATCTTAAATGCAGCGCCGCAAAGAGCATTTCACTTGACAGCGCAAAGACCTCCGTCAGCAGCTCCGACACCGCTTATCTGTGGAGCATCGGCGTTGGCAGCATAGCACCCGCCACCGCTTCCTTCGGGAAGCTGCAGTACAACGCTTCGGCACCGCGCTTCACCACCTACACCAGCAGTCAGACCGCAATCGGTCTTTACCGCGTAGGTGCCGCCGACATCATTCACTATGAAACCATGGGCGAGGATTCCGCCTCAATTGTTGACACACAGGTAACCAAGCCCACCTGCACCGAAAAGGGCTACACCACATATTTCATGAGCGACGGCAGCTCCTACGTAAGCGATTACGTTTCCGCTTTAGGCCATGATTACGGCGAGTGGAAACCCGTCAGAAATGCAACCTGCACCGCAAACGGTGAGGAAGCCCGTTACTGCAGCCGCTGTGACGTATATGAAACCCGCAGCGTCGCCGCCCACGGTCATAGCTTCGAAGACGGAATATGCACCGAATGCGGCTATGCCGACAATCCCTTCACCGACGTTTATGAGGGAACAGCTTACTTTGAGGCAATTCTCTGGGCATATCACCACGAGCCGAAGCAGATAACCTCAGGCTTCACCGCCACGGAATTCCGTCCCGCAGAAAACTGCAACAGAGGCCAGGTAGTCACTTTCCTATGGCGCGCCGCAGGTGAGCCTCAGCCCGAAAGCAATGACTGTCCCTTTGTCGACGTTTCCGAAAACAGCCCCTACCGCACCGCAATCATCTGGGCGGCGGAGAATGGCATTACAAAAGGTCTTGACAGTACCCACTTTGCACCGACACAGAGCGTGACGAGAGCGCAGTTTGTCACTTTCCTCTGGCGCTACTGCGATTCTCCGGCACCCGAAAGCACGGACAATCCCTTTGTTGATGTGAATGAAAACTCCGTTTTCTATCCCGCAATTCTGTGGGCGGCGGATAACGGCATTACAAACGGCTACGGAAACAATGATTTCCGTCCCGATATGGTTTGCACCCGCTGGCACGTTGTACTCTTCCTGCAAAGAGCCGTTGAGTGAGGTAAGAGTATGAAAAGCATGATGACAACAAACATCTATATACCGCAGGGCATTGTTGCCGTGGTTGGCGCCTGCCTCCCGGAAACACATCCCGAGGGCTATAAAAAAATTGCCGACATGGCAGACGAGGTCTACACTCTCTGTCTTGAGGAAACCCACATCAACATGGCAGTAACGAAAATCGGCGCCATGCTCAGCACGGGGAGAATCACAAAGCTCATTTTTGCCTCCGTTGACCGTTCTCCCCATTGCACTCAGCTTCACTACATAAAGCACGAGATTGAGCGCACAATGAAGCTTGAAATCGAAGTTGTTGACTATGTCGTTCCCGACAGCGAGCCCGTGCTTGTTTCCGACAGGGCAATTGATATGTCAAAATCCCTGGCGAAGCTTGCGGCAATATATTAAATATAAACAGACCGTCTCTGTTGAGACGGTCTGTTTATATTTAATTCATTTCTGCAAGGCGTTTTCGTGCGGCGGAAACAATCTCCGCAGGCTCAAAACAATCCTTCACCGCAAGCTCCACAGGACAGAAATCAGTCTGAGTTCTGTCCTTAATCATCGGCACTTCAACACCGCATTCATGCTCAACACCGAAGCGGTCAAAAATCTCAATCGCCGCTGTGCTCATTATATTGGCATATACAGCCTTTGCACCCATGAGGGTATAAATTGCCGCAGGCGCCTTTCCCACGGCCTTGTCGGCCGCTGAGAAGCCTGACGGCACATTACCAAGAGCAAGCCATTCCAAAAGCGGAGCAATTCCACGCTGTTCGGTGGTAATAACCGTTTCGCCACAGCATAGCACACAGGTATTTTTACTGCCTGCAAGTTCGGTTTTTGCATTTTCTAAATCCATATTGCACTCCATAGCCTTGTTTTCTCAATTATACGGCAACGGCAGACCGCGGTCAAGCATGACACATGAGAAAGCGTCAGTCCGAAAAACAAAAAAAGCAGCAGCCATTCAGCTGCTGCTTTTTATTCTCTCTTACTTGCCGTATACGACACAATCAAGAACTTCGAATTCGTCTGCTGCGTCAGGCTCGTATGCCAGAACGATGTACTTAATGAGTTCGTAAATGCTGTAAACGAGTTCCATATTCTTCCTCCATATAAAGTGGTTTTGACTATTTCCGACATTATATTACCACAACATGTATCTATTGTCAACATTCTTTTTATTTAATAACTTTAATAAATAGCGTATTTTTTACTATTTATGCATAATTCCAGTCATTATGTCAACGCATGCAATTTGTTAAACAATTTTGTTCATTTCTGTGTGTTTTTTCTAAAAACTGTTAATAATCAATTCATAATCATTTGAACAAAGTTCTTAGAATGTAACATATCGTAACGTTTTTTACTTGAAAATCTGAATATAGTTTTTTTAAAACTTTTTTTCTCTGACCGTCAACTAATATGTTTATCGAAGCTCAAAAAAACAGACCTGCAGAAGCAGGTCTGTTTTGAAATTATATATCGGGTATCAGCCGAAGAAGCTGGTGATCTGGCCGTACAGAACGAATGCCATGCCGATAGGAGTGATGAACTTGTAGCACAGGTTGAAGAAGCCCTTGCCCCAGAACTTGTTGCCACACTGTTCTGCCTCTTCGATGACAGTATCGATCTTCCAGATCCAGCCGATTGCGAATGCCATGACCATTGCGCCCAGAGGCATCAGGATACCTTCGGACAGCATGTCATAGAAGTCGAGCCAGTCGCAGCTCCAGCCCTTTGATTCGATGCCCAGCATTTCTGCGGGGTAAGGAATGGTTGCGCCGCCGGCTACGCCGCTGCCGAGACCGTCAAGTGCGGTGGGCAGGCAGAATACGAAGATGATGAGTGCAAAGATGATTGCGGTCTTTGCGCGCTTGGGAGCCTTGCCCTTTTCTACGTTTGCGTCAACACGTGCAGAGGTAATTGCCTCGAGCAGGGACATGGAGGAGGAAATTGCTGCGATGAAGACGAGGAAGTAGAACAGGAAGCCCATGAGGTTGCCGATGAAGCCGCCCATTGCATCGAATACCAGCTGCATGGAAGCGAAGAGGAGGCCGGGGCCGCCGGCGGTGTTGCCGTCCAGGAATGCGTAGCAAGCGGGCATTACGATCATACCTGCCATGATTGCTACCATGGTATCCATGATAACAATGATGACTGCGTTCTTCTGGAGCTTCTCACCCTTTGCAAGGTAAGAACCGTAGGTGATGATAGCGCCCATGCCGAGAGACAGGGAGAAGAACATCTGACCTGCTGCGGTTTTAAGAACGGTCAGGAAGTCTTCCTTCAGA
>JAZRVW010000007.1:0-29586 GCA_045599385.1 Oscillospiraceae bacterium
GCGCTGAACGACAACTTCGTAAAGCTCATGGCATGGTACGATAACGAGTGGGGCTTCAGCAACAAGATGCTCGACCTCGTTCGCCACATGGATTCCGTCCGCAAGGCATAATTTCATCATTAAGCATTAAAATCCCGCCTCGTTATGAGGCGGGATTTTTGCTGTCGGTAACATGGTAGGGAACGGTCTTGACCGTTCCGAAGCAGGCAGCGAAACAACGATAATTGCCGAAATAACACTCAGGAGCCTCACAATCTGCGCCTCCCTTTATGCAAAGGGGCGCATAGCGGAACGGGCAAGCCCGTTCCCTACAGTGAGCTTCCGTTCGGACACCGCTTCGTAAGAAGCGGTGTTTTATTCAAATATTCACAGAATACTCAAATATTCATGAATATTGGATATTTTTTTAGATGCCGTGAATATAATATAAGTAAAACACGCAAATGTAAATATTTTAACGAATAAAAATCCAAAATTTCTGTTGACATATACATGTTGCGGCGCTATAATGACAGCGTTATTAAAAGAAATGCGAATTAATATTTATTGATTCGCAGAAAGGAAGACCAAAATGAAATTCACCAAGAAACTTCTTATTTGCCTTATGACAGTTGTTGCCACGCTGGCAATAACCATAATGGGCGCATCCGCATGCACCATGGTCTATGTAGGCTCTGACCTCACTCAGGACGGAAGCACCTTCATGGCACGAAGCGAAGACTACTCCAACAGCTACAACAAGGTAGCTTATGTAAGTCCCGCAGGCAACTACAAGCAGGGCGAAGTGTATAACGGCTGCTACGGCTTTACCTACACCTTCACTCATGATACCTACGCATACACCGCCACCAGCGATGACAACTTCGTTGGCCCGGGTAATGAAACCGGCAAGTGCCCCGACTGCGGCAGCACCCACAAGCATACTCCCATGGAGGAATGCGGCTGCAATGAAATGGGCGTTTCCGTTTCCGCAATGGTAACCCTGAGCGCCAACAGCGCCGTCAAGAGTGCCGACAAGATGGTCTCCGGCGGTATGTGTGAGTCCGATATGACCACCATTCTCCTGAGCGAAGCCGCCACCGCCAAGGAAGGCGTTGAGCTGCTCATCAGCATTTACGATACCGTGGGCGCAGAAGAGCGTTCCGGCGTCCTCATCGGCGACCAGAAGGAAGTATGGTACGTTGAAAACTACACCGGCCATCAGTACATTGCTGTTAAGCTCTCCTCCAGCATGATCGCAATCAGCCCCAACATGGGCGCCATCGGTCTTGTTGACCTGGACGATACCGAAAATGTGATTGCCTCCAAAGGCATCATCAGCGTTGCAAAGGCTGCCAACTCCTACGTTGGCGATGAAGAGGCAAACACCATTGACTTCCGTGCCTCCTACTCCAACACCAGCATCAATGCCCGTATGATTAACGGTATCAACTACTTTGCCGGCGAAGCAAAGTTTGACTCCAAGAGCATTACCAGCGCAGACTTCACCATCTCCAACGTGAAAAACGGCGAGATCGTCACCATGTACACCCCCATCGTAAGCAATCGCGTACTGGGCGCCAAGGATCTTGTAGACTTCTACAAGGTTGACAGCATTGCAAATACCGGCAACCTCGAATGGCACATCTTCCAGATCAATTCCAACGGACCCATGGAGACCGGCACTGTTGAATGGCTGGCCATGGAAAACGGCGCATACAGCGTTGCAATTCCTTACTACCCCGTTCTTACCAAAGATCTCTATGAAGGCTACAAGGTAGGCGGTCTGGGCAAGGCCACCACCGTAAGCACTGTTCCCGAAGACGCAACCGGCTTCTTCCCCAGCGGCAAGAGCTTCAAGGTACTCCCTGAGGGCTGGGAATCCGGCTACTACTGGAGCGTTGACGCACTCTCCAACTACTGCCTGTCAAGCGCATGCTCCGCAGAGGACAACGCAATGGTGAAGGCAAAGCTTGCCGAGATGCAGCAGAAGTGCTACGACAAGCAGGCTGAGATGGCAAAGGCTCTGGAAGGCATGGATACCGAAGCAGCAAAGACCTACTGCACCGCACAGAGCGCAGCTCTTGCAAAGGAAGCACACGTTCTGACAGTCGCACTTTACAAGGACATCGCATTTGACCAGCATGTGTTCGTAAACGGCGAATGCACCCTCTGCGGCGAAAAGGACGTAACCTTCAATCCCTTTGTTGACGTAGCGGATACCGCAGTTTACAAGGACGCAGTCCTTTGGGCATTCTACAAGCAGCCCGAACAGATTACCACCGGCTTTGACGCAACCCACTTTGCACCCAAGGCCTCCTGCACTCGTGCTCAGGCTGTCACATTCCTGTGGCGTGCAGCAGGCTGCCCCGAACCCACCGGCGATTGCCCCTTTGTTGATGTAAATCCCGACAGCGTATTCTGCAAGGCAATCACCTGGGCATTTGAGCAGGGCATCACCGAGGGCTTTGACGCAACCCACTTCTGCCCCAACGCAACCGTAACCCGCGCACAGTTCGTAACATTCCTGTGGCGTGCAAACGGCTGCCCCGAAACTGAAGGCAGCGTTGCTGACTTCGTCGATGCAGACCAGATTGCAGAGCCTTACCAGGCAGCAGTTGCATGGGCTGTTGAGCAGGGCATCACCGAGGGCTTTGAAGACGGAAGCTTCGCACCCAAGGCAGAATGCACCCGCTGGGCAGTAGTGCTCTTCCTCTTCCGCGATGCAGAAGAAGCAGCTGCATAATCTGTAATATAGCTCAAAGAACCGTTCCCAAGGGAACGGTTCTTTTTGCATATTTTGTGCTATTTTGCGAATTGACGGCATATATTGTGCAATAATTGTTAAATTATTAAAAAACCTGCGGAAAATACGTTGCAGAATACCGATTTGCGTTGTATAATCAATATAGCCAAAATTAAACATGAAAGGGAAACAAATATGAAAAAATTCACAAAGATTCTGGCACTTGTCCTCTGTCTTGCCATGGTATTCGCACTGTGCGCCTGCGGCGATAGCGGCGAAAAGAAGGATGGCGAAGAAAAGGAAGTAGTTAAGACCGATTCCGAGCTTTTTGTAGGCACCTGGGAATGCAAGGTTGATGTAACCGATCAGCTTAATGCCGAGCTTGCGTATGAGTTTGCTGATGCTGCAGACTATATTGAATTTGATGCAGTCTACTGCGTTTTCACCCTCACCCTCAAGGATGACGGCACCTATGAACTGAGCATTGGAATGGATAAGAGTTCCCAGAAGGAATTCGAAAGTGCACTTGAAGAAGGCCTCTATGCATACCTCGAAGATGCACTTGTTCTTGAGCAGGAACAGCTTGGCATGAGCGATGAAGAGTACGAAGCAGCATACATGGAAACCTACGGCATGACTCCTGCAGAGCTGTGCGACGAAACTATTGCACAAGTTCTTGACGAATTTGACCTTGACGACCTCTTTGGTGATGAAACCGAAGGCAACTGGAAGGCAAAGGACGGCAAGCTCTTCATGACCGACGATCTCGATGACGAAATCAGCGACGGCGATTACGATGAATATGAAGACCTCTCCGAAGACGGCTTCACTCTCGTTAAGGGCTTCACCGATGGCGTAGAGGACGACGGCGATATGTACCCCATGGTATTCACCAAGGCCTGATAACTTAATCTAATAAATATAAAAATACCGCAGTCTTGACTGCGGTATTTTTATTATTTCCGCTTATTTCTCCGCAGTAAGAAACAATAATCATCAGCACAGTGTGACGCACTTCTGCATATTACATAAGTATAATAAATTATACTTATGTAAACTTGTGGAGGCGAAATTATGGACATAAAAGAATCAATTAGCGCGGTTAGAAGCGTTCTGAAGGAGAGCGCGAAGCGGGAACGGACTCCCGGTCTTGAAAAGACGGCTTGGGCTGTAATCAGCTTTGTCGGGGGCTTTGTGCTCTCGGCGGCACGGGTACTGCGGGCAGGCGGACCTTTCGGGATTGCGGCAGTTGCCGCGACTGGAACGGGACTCAATGGTGTGTGCTGTCTGCTGGGCTCGGCGCTTGGATACATAGTAAGCTTCGGTCTTGCCCGTGGAATCCGTTATCTTGCCGCAATTGTCATGGTGTTCACCGTGAGCTTTGCCTTTCAGGACACAAGGCTCGGCAAGCACGGGCTTTTTGCCCCTGCAAATGCGGGCATTGTAAGCTGTGTGACGGGTTTTCTGGCGGGTTTCACAGCGCTCACCTCGGGAACTCCCACATCGGCGGTTGTTGTTCTTGAATCTGTGCTTGCCTTCGGCGGCTGCTATTTTTTCCGTGAGGCCATGAGTGAGAGCGAGCGCACAACGGAGACCGCCGAGCTGCGCCACGCTGCCGCGGTGTTGATAACCGTAGCGGCTGTGCTTATGGCGCTGTCGGGGCTTGAACTGATGGGCGTAATTTCAGTCGGACGCCTTCTCGCGCTTCTTATGGTGATGACCGCAACCCTGCGCTGTGGAATGCTCATGGGCTGCACGGTTGGCACCGCCTTCGGACTTGCAATGGACCTGACACTTGGAGGACTGCCGTTTTTCACCATGTCCTACGCCTTCGGCGGCTTGCTTTCGGGAGTGTTCAATCGCCACGGCAGACTTGTGTTTGTGCTGTCGTTCATACTGGCAAATGCCGTTGCGGTTGTGTGTACATGGAGTGCCGCACCGCAGATAAACGCAATGTTTGAGGTGTTCTGCGCCTCCGTGGTGTTCATGGTGCTGCCCTCTGTGTTTTTAAGCCGCGCAGGCTCGCTCATTGAACCCACAATTCTCGGAAGCGGCGAATCGGGACTGCGGAAATATGTAGCCAGGCGTGTGGCGTGTATGGGTACGGCCTACAGCGGTGTGTATGAGCTTGTTCGCCGCAATGTTGAGCTTCCCGCAAATGACGATGACCCTTCAAGAGTTTTTGACCGCGCCGCCGATGCGGTGTGCATAAACTGCCGGGAGAAAAACCGCTGCTGGAACAACTGCTATATGGACACTCTTGCGGCGCTGAACGATGCCTCGTCTGCCATAAAGGAGAAGGGAATACTCTGCGTGGAGGATATTCCCAGACACTTTGTGGAGCGGTGCCGCACCCCCGAGGCCTTTGTTGCCGCCGTAAACGGTGAACTTCGCGCCTCTGCGTACAGACGCCAGTTTGCCGCAGGACTGCGCGAAAGCCGCGATACAGCATGGGGACAGTATGCGGATATGGCGGAGGTGCTTTCCGATGTGGCAAAGGAGCTGGGCAGCACAAACGGCGCAGACCGTCTGTCAGAGCGCAGACTTATCCGCTATCTCCGCACCCTTGATATTGAAGCCGATGCCGCGGTGTACCGTGACGGACGCGGCAGACTCCGCGCCGTAATCGAAAGCGGAAGCCTTCCCACGCTAACAAAGGACAAAAAGTATCTTGAAAAGCTGTCGGGAGTGCTCGGAGTGCGCATGTGCCGACCCGAAAGCTCGGATAACGGAAATGCAAGGCTTGTGCTTGCGGAGGCGGAGCCGCTTGCCGTGAGCGTAGGAATTGCCGCAATGAAAAAGCAGGGCGAGCGCGTCAGCGGCGATAAGGGCACCTATTTCAAAACCGATTCGGGAGTGCTGTGCGTCATACTGTCCGACGGCATGGGCTGCGGCGAGGACGCGGCAAAGGAAAGCGGCGAGGTAATAGGAATACTTGAGCGATTTCTCCGTTCGGGAATGGACCCTGCCATTGCCATGAAAACCCTCAATTCCGTAATGCTTCTCAAAAACGGTGAGCATTGGGGCTTTGCCACGGTGGACCTTATGTGCGTAAATCTCTTTACGGGTGAAACCTGCTTTTATAAGTACGGTGCCGCGCCAAGCTATGTAATGAACGGCAAAAGCATACGCCGCATAAAAGGCGAAAGTCTTGCCCCGGGACTGTGCGGCGCGGGTGTTGCGCCCGATGTGGTGAGAATGCGGCTGAAGCCGGGCAATACCGCAATTGTAGCTTCCGACGGAGTAATAGGTGACGGCAATGACGCATGGCTGCGGGAGGTGCTTGACTCCGCAACGGACGACATGAAGCTTCTGGCGCGGGACACTCTGCGTGAGGCTGAAAAAATCTGCGGCAAAACCGATGACATGACAGTGCTTGCCGTGCGCGTGGAGACAAGAGCATGATGTTTACAAAGGTCACACGACGGGTAAAATCAGATACAGAGCTGCCGACGGAGGTAAAAAACGTGGTTAAAGGAACAGCCCGAAGGATAATAGTAGTAAAATCTCCCGATAAAAAAGTGTTCGAGGAGGCAATATTCGTAGTACGAGAGGAGTATCTCCAGTCCGCAGGCATAACGCAGGCGGAGCTTATGAAGGAGGCGCGTGCGGCGGCAAAGGGCTATGTAAGCACGCTCCGCACAAAATCGGCTTCCGCAAGGTCGGCAATCACCGCGGCAGTTTCCGCCGTTGCAGGCTCGGGAGTTTCTATACTCGTTATGAAAGTATTCGGATTATGACAGGTGCAGGAAACTGCATCTGTTTTTTTGCGTAATTTTGCGATATAATAGCTTTGGTGATAATCATGACCGAAAAAGTTTTCAAAATAAGCGGAATGCACTGTGCCGCCTGCTCTGCAAGCCTTGAGAAGTTTATGTCACGTCAGAGCGCGGTGAATGAGGTGTCCGTAAATCTCACAACAGAAAAAATGCGCATTGTCTATGATGATACGCTCGATACCGAAAAAGTCTGTGAGCTTGTGTCCCGCCTCGGCTTTGAGGCGGAGGAGTATGTCGCCGCAGATTCCGCCGCACTTAAGCAGAAAAGGGCAGAGGAGGAGCAGAAGAAGGCTGAGCTTCTGAGCATGAAGCACCGCGTAATTCTGTGTATATGCTTTGCCGTGCCGATTCTGTATGTTTCCATGGGAAATATGCTCGGACTGCCTCTGCCTGCGGCAATTTCGCCTCAGGGCAATCCTCTGCTGTTTGCCGTAATACAGCTTGTGCTCTGCCTGCCCGTAATTTACGGCGGCAGAAGCTTTTATATAAACGGCTTCGGCAGTCTGTTCAAGGGCCATCCGAATATGGACACGCTTGTGGCCGTGGGCTCGGGCTCAGCCCTGCTTTACAGTCTTTTTGCGCTTGTGAAAATTGCGCTCGGAGATACAGCCTATGCTGAAAACCTGTTTTTTGAAAGCGCGGCTGTTGTGCTGGCGCTTGTTCTTCTCGGCAAATACTTTGAAGCACGCAGTAAGGGCCACACCTCCGATGCCATAAGGGCGCTGACAGAGCTTGCCCCCGAAACCGCCACAGTAACCCGCCACGGCGCAACGGGCGAGGTGCCCGTAAACGAACTGCGCGAGGGTGACGTGATAACGGTATTTCCCGGCGGGAGATTTCCCTGCGACGGAATTGTCACAAGCGGAATTTCCACTGCCGATATGTCTATGCTGACGGGCGAAAGCCTGCCGGTTACAATAGAAGAGGGAAGCGCCGTAACGGGCGGAAGCATAAACGGCGAGGGCAATATTGTGTTTTCGGCAACAAAGGTCGGCGGCGATACCGCGCTTGCTCAGATAATCCGCATGGTAGAGGACGCGCAGGGTAAGAAAGCGCCTATAGCAAAAATTGCCGACAAGGTGGCAGGCGTGTTCGTACCCGTTGTCATTGCAATTGCCGTAATTTCCGCTGTTTTGTGGGCAATTTCGGGAAAGAGCGCGGAATTTGTGCTGAATGTATTCGTTTCCGTTCTTGTGGTTGCCTGCCCATGCTCTCTGGGGCTTGCAACGCCCACGGCAATCATGGTGGGCACGGGACGCGGCGCCGAGTTGGGTGTGCTCTACAAAAGCGGTGAGGCGCTTCAGGCGCTGTCCGGTGTCAGCACAGTGGTACTTGACAAAACCGGCACCATCACCGAGGGCAAGCCCGTTATCTGCGATATATTCTCCGTAATTGACGAAAACGAGCTTCTGAGCATCTGCGCGGCGGTGGAAAAAGGTTCCGAGCACCCCGTGGCAAAGGCAATAGTTGAGGAAGCCGAAAAGCGCGGTTTGGGAAAAGGCGTTTACAATACTCTCACCGCTCTGGCGGGCAGGGGAGTAAAGGCGGAGTATGATGGCATGGAAATTCTCATAGGCAGCGAGAAGCTCATGCTGGAGCAATTGGTTGACATAACGCAAGCAGACGAAGCGGCGGAAAACATGAAGGACAAGGGCGAAATGCTCATGTATGCTGCCATAAACGGTCGCTTCGCAGGACTTTTCGGTGCGATTGACCAAATCAAAGAAAACAGCGGTGCTGTCATTGAGAGTTTACATAATTATGATATAGAAATAATTATGTTAACTGGCGATAACGAAAAAGCTGCTGAAGCAATTGCAGAAAAGGTGTATATGTCCGATTACATCGCCAATGTTCTGCCTGAGGACAAGGCAGGAGTGATTGAAAAAATCAAGGCTTCCGGCGAAAAGGTCTGCATGGTGGGCGACGGAATTAACGATGCGCCTGCTCTTGCCGCCGCAGATGTGGGCATTGCCATAGGAAGCGGAACTGACGTTGCCATAGAATCCGCCGACATTGTTCTCATGGGCAAGGAGCTTGACAGCCTGCTTACAGCCGTGCGGCTTTCTGAAAAGGTTATGCTTAACATCAAGGAAAATCTTTTCTGGGCGTTTTTCTATAACTGCATAGGCATTCCCTTTGCCGCAGGACTTTTCTATGCCTTCGGAGGACCGCTGCTTCCGCCCATGTTTGCGGGCGCCGCAATGGCACTCAGCTCAATAACCGTTGTCAGCAATGCGCTGAGATTGCGCAGGTTTAAATAATTATGTAAACTAAATGCCATACTGTCATTCTGAGGAATGAAGTGACGAAGAAGCCCCTAATAATTTAAGTGGATCCTTCGCTTCGCTCAGGATGACAGTTTTTTATTTCCTCTTGACAAGATGGCTACCTAGTATTACTATGTAGCTGCGAACTACATAGTAATACTAGGTAGCGGGAGGTGCGTGTATGATTCCCGGACAGATGCTTAAGGGAAATCTGGAGGACTGCGTTCTGGCAATAATCAGCATGGGCGAGACCTACGGATATGAGATAGTGCAGAAGCTTGAGGAGCTCGGCTTCGGGCATATTGCGGAGGGAACGGTATATCCGCTTTTGCTTCGCCTTGAAAAGCAGGGCTTTGTTGTGACGGAAATGCGCGAGTCGGGATTTGGTCCGAAACGAAAATATTATACTATTACCTCAGAGGGTAAAAAGGAAATAGTCAGCTTTATTGAATCCTTCCGCGAGCTTGCGGAGGCGGTGGAAAATCTCATGCTGGAGGTGGCTGAAGGTGAACAAGGAAACTAAGAAGCTTCTGCTTGAAAACAACAAGCTTGAGCAGAAGCTCAGCAAGGAGACAGACGCAATTCTGACGGACATGGTGGTATATATCCGCGGAGCCAATATAACCGAGTACAATCAGGAAATAGTGCGCCGCGATATAACAAATATGCTCATTGAAGGGCAGGAGAGAGGTTTGAGCGCCGCTGAGGTCATCGGAGATGACTATAAGGCCTTTTGCGATGCGGTGATAGCCGAAATGCCGCAGATGACAAAAAAGCAAAAGCTCATAAGCTATATTCAGCTTATGTGTATGTGCTTCGGCATACTGCTCTTTATTTGGGCGGTGTTTGCTCTGCCGAAGGGAGATGCGGGACATATGGCTGTTACACTGGGAGATGTGATTACGGCGGTGCTGATAATTGCGGCTTCCATCGCAGTAGTGGGAATCGTAACAAAAACGTCCCTTGACGGAATAAAAATTAAAAAGTGGCTTGCCTGTGTACTGTTTGGAATTGCCGCGGCACTGTGCATACTGCCCAGTCTGCTTTTCCGCAGGGTCATTGCCGTTGTGCCAACGGTCGTTGTGCTGATAATCGCGCTTATACTTATAGCTGCGGACAGATTGATTGATAACAAATAATATAAAAGCAGATGTCGCAAGACATCTGCTTTTAAGTTTACATAATTAATTTAACGTATCTGCGTTAAGCTCAAAAAGACGTTCAACCGCAAGACGTAATGCCTGATGCTCAGGTTTACATAAATCGGTATCCTCTGCCAGCAGCTCCTGCGCCGCAATCTGAGCGGTCTGAAGAACATTCATGTCTGTGCAGAGGTCGGCGACGTGCATTTCGGGCAGACCGTGCTGACGTGAGCCGAAAAAGTCGCCTGGTCCGCGCAGACGCAGGTCCTCTTCGGAAACCTTGAAGCCGTCGTTGGTCTGCGTCATAACCTTGAGCCTTGCTTCAGAAACCTCGTTGTCGGTGTCGGAAACAAGAACGCAGTAGCTCTTATGCTGACCGCGTCCGACTCGACCGCGCAGCTGATGCAGCTGGCTTAAACCGAAGCGTTCGGCGTTTTCGATTATCATGAGCGCCGCGTTGGGAACGTCAACGCCTACTTCAATGACCGTGGTGGAAACGAGTATGTCAATATCACCCTTAAGGAAACTCTGCATGATTTCGTTTTTGACCTTGGGCTTCAGTTTGCCGTGGACACAGGCAACGCGCAGGTCGTGGAAGTATTTTGCAAGCTCCGCGGCGTGCTCTTCGGCGGATTTCATATTTTCGGGCAGCTCTTCATTTTCATCAATCATGGGGCAGACAACGAAAACCTGCCTGCCTTCAGCTACAAGCTTGCGAATAAAAGCGTTGAGGCGGGCTCGGTAGCTTTCCGTGACGGCAAAGGTGTCCACCTTCTGTCTTCCCGGTGGAAGCTCGTCAATGACGGAAATGTCAAGGTCACCGTAAATAATAAGCGCAAGTGTACGGGGTATGGGAGTTGCGGACATGACAAGCACATGGGGCTTGTCGCCCTTGGCGATAAGGGAGGAGCGCTGGTTTACGCCGAAGCGGTGCTGCTCGTCGGTGACCACAAGACCGAGATTTGAGTATTCCACGTCCTCGGAGAACAGAGCGTGGGTGCCGACGATGAGGTCAATTTCGCCGCTTGACAGCCTTGCCTTGACCTCCCGCTTTTCCTTTGCGGTGGAGGAGCCCGTAAGCTTTGCAATGCGCAGCCCGTACTTTCCGAGAAAGCTCTCAAGAGTGGCAACATGCTGTTCCACGAGTATTTCGGTAGGCGCCATAAAGGCACTCATTTTTCCGTTTTTCCACGCATACCAGATAAGCGCGGCGGCAACAAGTGTTTTACCGCTGCCAACGTCGCCCTGAACAAGACGGTTCATTGCCTTGCCAGACTGCATATCATTAAGCGCATCGTTAACGGCACGAAGCTGTGCGTTTGTGGGGGTGAAGGGGAGAGAGGAGAAAAATTCGGACATATCCGCTTTCTCCATCTTAATTCCGTCCGCTGCGCTGTGGCTGCCCTTCATTTTGCCGAGTGCGCAGGCAAGAAGGAAAAGCTCCTCAAAAATCAGCCTTCTGCGCGCAAGCTCAAGAGACTCGAAATCGGCGGGGAAGTGGATATTCTCAAAAGCAAAGCCTGCCTGCGCAAGCTGATATTTTTTCCTCACGCTCTCCGGCAGAACCTCGGGAAGCTCACCACCTGCGGCATCAAGTCCCTGGCGGATTGAACTCATCATAAGCTTCTGGGAAAGTCCTGCGGCAAGACGGTATATAGGCACGATCCTGCCCGTAACACCGCCGACGGTGTTTTCGTCCTCATGCACGGGATTTGCCATTGTGCGCTTGTTTCCCACAAAGGTAATCTTTCCGTAGAAATTACAGCACTGCCCTCGGTGAATCTGATCTTTGACGTAGGGTGAATTGAAATACGTTATGTCAACCGAACCGCTGTCGTCAACGGCACGGAATTTCACAAGCTCCATGCCCTTGCGTATGCGCACAAGGCGGGGAGTATCCGCGACGATAGCCTGAATGCAGGCATTCTCACCGTCGAGAGTCAGGGCAATGGGAGTGAACTTGCTTCTGTCCTCATATTTCCTCGGAAAATAAGAAAGAAGGTCACGGACTTTAAAGACGCCGAGCTTATTTAACGCCTGCGCCTTTTTTTCGCCTATGCCCTTCAGATATCTTACGTCGGTTTCCAAATATGCCATAGTCACTCCATCTTATACCGTAAAAGTGCGTTTCGGTCCTTTTCATCCGCGTAGGCGATTCCAACACGGGTGTCAAGTGTTATGTTAACTGACCTGCCGTCGTCCTCAAGCCAGAGGTCATCACAGCGGAGAATGTCAAGCCCGTTGCAGCTCCGGTCAATGCCCAGCGCCTTTGTAAGTCTGCCGGGGCCCTCGGCACCCTCGCAGCAGCGGATAAGCACAGCCTGCGCCTCGCCTTCCTTACCGGAAACAATGTTCATGAGGTTGTGCATGCCGTAGCAGAGATAAACGTAGATTGTGCCGCCGTCATGCCACAGAATTTCGCTTCGCGGTGTTTTGCCCTTGTGGGCGTGGCAGGCGGTATCGTCAACGCCTGTATATGCCTCGGTTTCGGTTATGCGGAGTTTTTTTATACTGCCGTCGGGAAAACGCCTTACCAAAAGCTTGCCCACAAGTGACGGGGCAAGCTTTTCGGCGTCCTGACGGAAAAATTCTCTGTCAAGCTTCATTATTCAACAAAGGATACGGTGTAATCCGTATTATTGGTGAGCGTGAACTCTTCAATCAGACCGCTGGTGCAGATTACGCGGCCGTCTTTAGTTACCATTATCATTTCAAAGTCGCCGTATTCGCGCCAGTAATTGAGCGCAGCCTTTTCACCAAGAACATACATCGCGGTGGAAAGGCAGTCGGCAAGAGTTCCGTCCTTGCAGATTATGGTGACAGACAGCAGGGTGTTTTCAATAGGCATGCCGGTCTGGGGATTGATGATATGATGATAAATCTGACCGGTTTCGCTTCTGAAGAAGCGCTGATAGTTTCCGCTGGTGACAATGGCGGTTTCCTCAACGTCCAATGTGCCCACATAGCTGCCGACGTTGTTTGGGTCCTCAACGCCGATAGTCCACTTTGAGCCGTCGGGCTTGAGACCGAGGGTCTGAACATTGCCGCCGAGGGACACGATGCCGCTTTCAACACCTGCTTCACGCATGGCGTCAATGGCATATTCCGCAGCACAGCCCTTTGCGCAGGCACCGAAGCTTATCTGCGTTCCCGCAGGAACACAGACGGAATAGTTTGCCTCACCGGTGAAGGCGGTGACGGTCATGTCACCGAAATTGAGGTTCTTAAGAAGCTCGGCAAGCTCTTCGCTGTCGGGAACGCGTCCCGTTTCCTCCTTGAATTCGCCCCATGCAAGATAAATGGGGTAGACGGAGAGGTCGAGTGCTCCGCCTGACCGCTCATAAACCTCAAGCGCCGTGTTCAGCATATCGGCAACCTGCGGAGGAACAATGACATTTCCGCCGTTTGCATTGTTAATAAGATAGGCGCTGCTGCTTTCAAGCTTCGGATCGAGCATGGAGTCCATGGACTTTATTACGCGCTCAGCCGCTTCAAGTCCCTCCTCGGAGTTCTTTCCGTAGGCGGTGAGCGTCATGAGCGTATCCATTGCGAACACCTCTCGCTGAACGGGCTCCTCTGAGCAGCCGCTGAGTGAAAGAGCCATTAAAAGACACAGCAGTAAAGCAATTATTCGGGTGTGTTTTTTCATATATAACGTTACCTTTCGGCTTGTTTTCTTATTAAATCAGTATACCATATAATTATATAAAAGAAAATGAAAAAATTTTTTTGTCGGAAATTGAAGAAAATCTAAAAAATTTTCGTACTTGAAGTTTTACATTTTCGACATGATTGGTTCATAGCTGATTTACAATACTATAACTATTTGTAAACCTGAAGTTAACACACAATATCTTGGGTGTTACAAAAAAACCTTGAATTTACGGTTTGTTTACAGCATGTCCGCTTCCTCGACAGCCCGAAGATTGACATAACACGGCAAATGTGTTACAATTTGATTACTTATTGAAATTGCTGAACAGGAGACCGGATTATGAAAAAAAGATTTATATGTCTGTTTCTGGCCGTTCTGATGCTTGCAAGTGTGGCGGTAATTCCGTCTTACGCAGCTTCAGGCAAGGGCGCTGTTACAATAACCGCGCTTAACCTCAGAAGCCAGTCTAATACCTCCTCCACAATACTTACCACCATGCCCAAAGGCGCGGCAGTTCTTGTGCTTTCAAGCGCAAACGGCTGGTGCAAGGTAATTTACAACGGTAACGAGGGCTATGCCTCACAGCAGTATCTGCAGTTCAGAGACACTGTAAACGGCAGCTTCGGCGTGGGCACAATTACCGGCAGCAGCGTCCGTATGAGAAGCGGCGCAAGCACAAGCTCCAACATACTGGGCGAGTACAACAAGGGTACACAGATGAACGTTACGGGCGTTTCGGGCAACTGGTTCGCCGTAAGCTATAACGGCAAGACAGGTTATGTCAGCATGGACTACATGAGCGTTGCCGCAAAGAGCACCCAGCCCGAAAAAACCGAACCCGAAACCAAACCCGAAACTCCCGCTGCTCCTGCCGCTGACGGCAAGTTCACCGGTAAAATCATAGGCACCAGCGTCCGCATGAGAAGCGGCCCGGGTACAAGCTATGATACGCTTGGCTATTACTCCAACGGTGTCAGCATGAATATCCTCGGAAGCACAAACGGCTGGTACAAGGTAAGCTATAACGGCAAGACCGGCTACGTTTCCGGCAGCTATATGCACGTTACACCCAAGGAAAGCTACTCCCCGGTTAAAGACGGCAGCGTCAACGCAAACAGCGTCCGCTTGAGAATGGGCCCGTCCTCTGACGATTTCTCCGTTATTAAGAGCTGCTCCAAGGGCACAAACCTGAAAATCAGCGGTGTTTTCGGCGACTGGTATGAGGTCAGCGTCGGCGGCGTTTACGGTTATATGAGCAAGCAGTATATCACCGTTGGCACTACCACGACAACTACTCCTGCTGCCGAGCAGAGCATGGACGGTGTCGGCACCATTACCGCAAACGGCGTCCGAATGAGAAGCGGCCCGGGTACAAGCTATTCCACTATCGGCTACTACAACAAGGGTACCCAGATGACGATTACCGGAAAAAGCGGCAACTGGTACGCGGTCAAATACAACGGAATCAAGGGCTACGTCAGCGCGGACTACATGACCAAGGGTGCATCAAATTCCCGTGCGGCACAGATTGTTGCAACAGCAAAGCAGTATCTCGGCGTTCCTTATGTATGGGGAGGCACATCTCCCAAGGGCTTTGACTGCTCCGGTCTTGTTTACTACGTTTACGGTCAGTACGGCTACTCCCTCCAGCGCAGAGCAAGCTTGCAGTATGCCTACAACGGCGTATCCGTTTCCAAGGCAAACCTCCAGCCCGGTGACCTGGTGTTCTTCTCTGACGATGTGGATCCTATCGGTCACGTGGGCATGTACATAGGCAACGGCCAGTTTATCCACGCATCTTCCGGCAAGGGCTGTGTAACCATCAGCGACCTTGACGGCTACTATTACAAAGAGCACTACACGGGCGCAAAGAGAATTATCACATAAGCTTTGAGCTGAATTTTTGGAAATAGCATTAAATAACTTTAAAAAACAAGTAAAATAACATAAAAGCTTGACTTTTTAAGGCTGAGGGATTAGTATTTATTCAGAGAGTGCTGACGGCACAGCACTTTCCCAAATAAACTTCATTCTTCCAATCCCCACCCCCTGAAATTAAACTGTATAAAGAAACAGCACGTTACGGCAGACGTGCTGTTTCTTTATTCTTCTTATGCAAAAAGGAAGCAACAACGTTGCTTCCTTTTTGCTTACTATTTATTATAATATGTAAATATCAGCCGAAGTAGCGTGCCAGCAGACCTTCAAATGCCTTGCCGTGACGGGCTTCGTCGCGTGCCATCTCATGAACGGTGTCATGGATTGCGTCGAGGTTGTACTTCTTTGCCAGCTTTGCAAGCTCAAACTTGCCTGCGGTTGCGCCGTTCTCTGCGTCAACGCGCATCTGGAGATTCTTCTTGGTGCTGTCGGTGATGACTTCGCCCAGAAGCTCTGCAAACTTTGCTGCGTGCTCTGCTTCCTCGAGTGCTGCCTTCTCCCAGTACATAGCGATTTCGGGATAACCTTCGCGTGCCGCAACACGGCCCATTGCCAGATACATGCCGACTTCGCTGCATTCACCTTCAAAGTTTGCGCGGAGACCTGCAATGATTTCTTCCTGAACCTCTGCGGGAACGTCAGCGCCGAACTGCTTGCCAACGCCTACAACGTGCTCTGCTGCCCAAGTCTTTTCGCCAGCCTGCAGGGTGAACTTGCTGCCGGGAACCTTGCACTGAGGGCAAAATTCGGGAGCGGTCTCGCCTTCGTGAACATAGCCGCATACGGGGCAAACCCATTTCTTCATAATAATATCCTCCTGATAAAAATAATTGATAAGAATATATGAGAGGTCTTAAGACCTTTCAAGACAATCGCCGCACAGACCTTTGAAGCTCAGAGAATGTGAAGTGAGCTTCCAGCCCGTGTGTTTTTCAAATTCCGCATAGTCGGGGAGAGGAAGAGCCGTGCCGACATCGTCAACTCTGCCGCAGCAGGTGCAGATAAAATGAGTGTGCGGCGCGGCGTTGGCATCGTAACGCTCCTGACCGTCAACATTGCCCACGCTGATGATAAGACCTTCCTGCATGAGCACGCCGAGGTTGCGGTAAACAGTGCCGAGGCTTAAATCGGGTATTCTGTTTTTAAGCGTCATATAAAGCTGCTCTGCAGAGGGGTGCGCCTTTGTTGCGCAGAGTGCATCGTATATCGCCTGACGCTTTTTGCTTGTTCTGTGTGCAGTCTGCATGGCCTCTCCTGCTAATAGTAATCATTACTGATAAGAATATAACATACTATTCACACTTTGTAAAGGGGAAAACCAAAAAAATATCCGCAGAATTATATTCTGCGGATATTTTTTGAGATTTCGCACAGTGCTTCGGCGGCTTCGGTATCACAATCGGTGTTCCGCGCCAGGTCGGCGAGAGACAGCATACCGACGAGAACTCCGTCGCGGCACACGGGCAGTCTGCGTACCTGCGCATCTGCCATGAGTCTTGCGGCTTCACTTACATGTGCGCGGTCGTCAATTGTGATTGCACCACGTGTCATGACATCGGAAACCTTCGTATCCTTTGCGGCTTTATCCAGTGCCGTGCATCTTATCACTATATCCCGGTCGGTTATCATTCCGCGGAGATGCCCTTTGTCATCACATACGGGTACGGCGCCTATGTTGTACTGCCGCATAAGTCTTGCCGCTGCCGTTACGGGCTCGGAAGCGCCTACGGTGATTGTGCTGTCGCTCATTAAATCAAAGACTTTCATGTTATTCCTCCATGCTTTTATGCTTATTATTGACCGCATAGGGAAAAATCATTCAATGAGCGCCGCGAGTGCAGGTCCGGCGGTTTTGCCGAAAAGACGGATTGCCGCAAGAGCCTCCTGAAGCGTGTTTCCGCTGCTGCCTACTTCAAGAATCATGGAACCGGGTGCGAGATGCTGGTTATAACGTGCCGACACAACCTGAACGGGACGCATTAGCGTCGGATATTCCGAAATTACCGCATTCTGTATGTACAGAGCAAGACGCAGGTTCTGCTGCCAGTCAGGGTGCTCAAGCCCACTGTCATCGGTACCGACAAGGAGCATTATCTGCGATGCGCAGACACCGGTTTCATCGGCAACTACCTTATATATAACATCGTCGGAGCCGAGAGCATCGCGATGCAGGTCAATTATTATTTTAATAGTAGGATACTGCTCCAGATAGCTCTGCGCGGCCTCGCCGCTTCGTGAGTAGGAGCCTGTATAACTCGGATAATCATAAATCTCACGGTCGTGGATTACATTAAGCCCGTATTCCTCAAAAATCCTTTCAAGCTCATCGCCAACTCGAATGACATTGTAATCGGGGTCAAGTGTGCGGCTTGTGCCGGAGGCAACATATTTATCAAGGCCGGCAGGAGAGTAGGCCTCGCTGGAGTGGGTATGTATTATAAGAATCTGCGGTTGACCTTCCTGCAGGGCGATAGGACAGCCCTGTGCGGTGAGCTCGGATACGTCAATGGAATAAGAAGTGGCATTCTTGATTACAAGTCCGCCCGAAATGGTGGTGGGAAGAATATCCGGACCGGGACTTGCACTCGGCGTGGGCTGAGGAGCAGGGGAGGACGTGGGAAGCTCTGTGGGCTCAATATCAAGGCTTATTGCATTTCGGTAAAAAAAATCACCGGTAAGCGCCTCCTTAAGCTTTGCGAAGCCGCCGCATTTTACGGCAAAGTAAATTAGCAGAGCAACAGCAATAAGAGCGATTAATCTTCTGAAATTCTTCATGGTGCACCTCCCTTGAACAAGCCTATGCCTGCCAAAAGCAAAATAGTATTGACTTAACACTTCGCAGATATTAATATACTTATGGTAAAAATGACGGGATAACTAAGTTATGTAAACCGCGCAAAAATGCAAATAAGGAGATAAAAATGCATATTACATACAGACCGAGAGGCGTTTGTTCGCAGAAGATGGACATTGATGTCGAAAACGGAATTATACAAAAAGTGGTGGTTGCCGGCGGCTGCAGCGGCAATCTTCAAGGAATTTCAAGGCTTGTTGTGGGGCTTACCGTTGAGGAAACCATCAGCAGACTGGAGGGAATCCGGTGCGGTTTCAAGGACACTTCCTGCCCTGACCAACTTGCAAAAGCACTCAAAAAGTGCATAGAAAACTGTTGAATTAGTTTACATAATTATTTTTGATAATAAAATCGGTTAACGTAATGTTATACACCTGATTAACATTTGTAATAATTTTTACAGATTTTTTGAAAAATGTTGTCGAAATTAAATTATTGTGCAACTTGACGAATAAAAATTAAGCACAAAATGCTGTGCTTTAGTATAATTATCAACCCCTAAATCTTGCGGTTTAGGGGTTTTTTAGTTACTTGTATGTTAAATATGTACAAATTCGACAAGCCTAAATTGTGCAACACTACTATTGAAGTGGCATTATTTGTTTCGTTATAATTGATATGCCTAAATGTAATAGGTAAATTGTTCGGCAAAAGCGCCGAACCATCATTTTAGACAGGAGCGTTATATGAGCAAAAAGTTCAGGTTCAATTTAATACTCGTATTCGTTGTCTGTTTGCTGTGCGTCTTATGCTGCGGCTCCGCGCTTGCAGATGAGACGGAAGATGCCGGTTATACCGAAACACCCGTCTATGTCGACGGCATGCTCTCCTGCCGCGGCTATGTTATGGGCGGGGAAACTTATGTTTCCCTTGAGTCCGTATGCGGTGTGCTCGGATATGACACGGAAACCGATTATAATACAGATACAAATATACTTACAATTGCGGTTGCGGGCATTGAAATCACAGTTGGTGACGGTGATGAATATCTCTGCGCCAACGGCAGATTCCTTTACCTGCCCGACGGTTATTCCGTGATTAACGGCTCCGCGGTATTCCCTGTTGACGTTGTTGCTAAGATTTTCAATCTCAGCCTCAGCATTAGCGGCGATAACGGAGACATTGAGTTCGGCACGGCAAATGAAGCAATCCTTATGAGTGGCGACGAGTTCTACGACAGTGACGATCTTTACTGGATGTCCAGAATAATCACATGGGAATCCGGTAATCAGCCCGTCAGAGGTCAGATTGCCGTTGGCAATGTTGTACTTAACCGTGTTGCAAGCGAACGTTTCCCCGATTCCATCAAGGACGTTATCTTCCAGCCGGGACAGTTTTCACCTGCTATGAACGGTGTTATCTACGGTGAGCCCTACGAAATCAGTGTTGTGTGTGCAAAGCTTGTTCTTGAGGGCTACAACACGGTAGGCGATTGCCTGTTTTTCCAGGTGGGGCGCTACGGCGCTGTTGCTGACATAGCCGAATATGTCTGCACCATCGCGGGACACAATTTCTTCAGGTGATTGATTAAAGGATAATGATATGTTAAAATGAGTTGCGATTGATTCGCAGCTCATTTTTTTACGGTGATTGTTATGAATGAAATTCTGACGCAGGGCTTTGCGGAGCTGGGCATTGAGGCTTCCGAAAATGCCTGCCATAAGCTGAAGACTTATTTTGAATATCTTGAGGAGCGCAACAAGGTTATGAACCTTACCGCAATCAGCGGTGAGGAGGACGTTGCGCGCCTGCATTTTCTTGACTGCGCCGCCATGCTCGGTGCCGTTGAACTCAGCGGTAAGCGGGTTGTTGATGTGGGAACAGGTGCGGGATTTCCCGGAATGGTGCTGAAAATTCTTGAACCGTCGGCGGAATTTGTTCTGCTGGATTCACTCAACAAGCGAATTGACTTTCTTTCCGAGCTGTGCGGAAGGCTCGAGCTTGATAAGATAAGCTGTATCCACGCCAGAGCGGAGGAGGCGGCGGCCGAAATGGGCGGCACCTTTGATGTTGCCACAAGCCGTGCCGTTGCCCGTCTTAACGTGCTGTGTGAGCTCTGTCTGCCCTTTCTTAAGGTGGGCGGCGTGTTTGCCGCAATGAAGGGACCCGACTGCGCAGAGGAGCTTAAGGAGGCGGAGAACGCCGTAAAGCTTCTGGGCGGCAGAATAAAGGAAACCGTCAGCTATGCAATCCCCGGAACTGATATTACCCACAGCATTGTAATTGTTGAAAAAATCAAACCCACTCACCCGAAGTATCCGCGTAAATGGGCCCAGATAAAAAAACAGCCGCTGTAGGACTGCGCTGCACAGAACATGAAAAAGTACGGCAATACTGATGTATTGCCGTACTTTTTATATATTGGTGTGAATGTAATACAGAGTGCCGCTTTCCACGTCAAAGTAATATACAGAATAGTTGTCGTACTTTCCGTATTCCGAATTACCGATGGGTCTGCCTTCCATAGTATCGATATACCAGTAATCACCCGCGTTTATGCATGATGCGTCAAAATCGAACTCTGCACTGCGCTTTTCCACCGACATCCATTCAGAAAAATTCTCAAAATATCCTATGACATTTTCTACATCGGCATCAGTAACTGGGCTGTATTCGGAGCGTGAGTCAAATACTTCGGCACCGTCTGCACCGTAGATGTATTTGCAGTAGTCTGTGAAATCCTGAGTACCGTTAGGGTCAAAATGCTCAACGCAGCTTTCATAGCAGTCGGGAATATGGGGTGCAGGGAGCATTTTGCAGGCACAAAGAGAAAAGACAGCGGAAAGCACAAGCAGAATACAGATTATCTTTTTTATACCAATCAGTCCTTTCGGGCTTATGCTATCATACAATTCCGGTGGGTTTATGAACAAATAATTAATAATCAATTTTTTAACTTATACATATCTGTTGACATTGTTCATTTGCCGTGTTAAACTCACTACATAATCCGTTGAAACCCCAAGAATCTTAGGAAACTGGGGGTGGAGGAAGCTCTGGAGAATCCCGAAAGGGTGCCGAAGGTGTAAGGCGCAAGCCGAATCTCTCAGGCCAAAGGACAGAGGAAGCATCGTTGTATGTTTTCTTAATAAACTCCGGAGCTGCTGAACTATCAGCAGCGTTTTTTTATTTTTCAAGTAATCGGAGGTACGGAAAATGAATTTTGAAGCGATTGAGCAGACCCTGTACGGCATAGTCTGCGATATCAACAACTATCTGTCAAACTACACGCTGGTTATTTTGCTTGTGGGCTGCGGTCTGTGGTTCACAATCAAGACCGGATTTGTTCAGATTAGATGCTTCGGCGAAGCATGGCGCGGCGTTTTCGGAAACTTCACCATGCGCGGCGGTAAGCATGAAGGCGGCATAAGCTCCTTCCAGGCTCTGACCACAGCCATTGCGGCTCAGGTCGGTACGGGCAACATCGTCGGTGCCTGCGGCGCAATCCTCATCGGCGGTCCCGGTGCTATCTTCTGGATGTGGGTCATCGCCTTCTTTGGCATGGCAACCATTTATGCTGAGGCTGTGCTTGCACAGTCTACCCGCAAGGTAAACGCTGACGGCACCGTAGCCGGCGGCCCTGTTTACTACATCAAGCACGCATTCAAGGGCGGCTTCGGTAAGTTCCTTGCAGGCTTCTTCGCTGTTGCAATCATTCTTGCCCTCGGCTTCATGGGCGCAATGGTTCAGTCCAACTCCATCGGCGAAAGCTGCAGCACCGCATTCGGCATTCCCACATGGGTCATCGGCGTTGTACTCTGCATCGTTGCAGCAGTCATTTTTATCGGCGGCGTTCAGCGTATTGCAGCCGTAACCGAAAAAATCGTTCCCATTATGGCGGTTCTGTACATAATCGGCGGCCTTATCATCATTGCCTGCCGCATCAAGTATATCCCCGCAACCTTCGGCCTTATCTTCAAGTGCGCATTTAATCCTACCGCAGTTCTCGGCGGCGGCATTGGTGCTGCAATCTATGCGGCAATCACCCAGGGCGCAAAGCGCGGCCTCTTCTCCAATGAAGCCGGTATGGGCTCCACTCCTCACGCACACGCACAGGCAAAGGTCAAGACTCCTCACGAGCAGGGTGTTGTTGCAATGATGGGTGTTTTTATTGATACCTTCATCGTCCTCACCATGACTGCACTTGTTGTTATCTCCACCATGTATGTGGGCGACGGAAAGCTCGCAGGTGTTATCACCAGTGAAGAAAATCTCAGCGCTCTTGAAATTGTAAAGACCAACCTTGCACAGCTTGCCTTCGGCAGCGTGTTCGGCGAAAACGTCGGCAACATCTTTGTTGCGGTATGCCTCATCTTCTTCGCGTTCTCCACTATCGTGGGCTGGAACTTCTTCGGACGCATCAATGTTGAATACCTTTTCGGCAAGAAGGCTGTTCTGCCTTACTCCGTCATCGCAATCGTATTCATCTTCCTGGGCTCCATTCTTTCCAACGATCTCGTATGGGAGCTCACGGATATGTTCAATAACCTCATGGTTATCCCCAACGTAATTGCTCTGCTGGCACTGAGCGGCATTGTAGTTGCTTCTGCAAAGAATGCAAAGAAGCCCGAAAGACTGAACAACAAGTAAATAACCAAATAGAAAATCCACCGTTCTTTGAACGGTGGATTTTTAATGCTTTAAATAAATACCATTTGAATCAGTATCATATAGCAGGCGGTGCCGCCGAAGATGCTCAGCAGCGTGTTGCCGCGCCACAAATGAAGTCCTGCGGTGACGGCGCTTGCGATGATGTAGGGCAGCCAGCCGCCGACGGAGGTAAAGCTTATGCCCTTGATGCAGTAGATAATCAGCGTTGCCATGATTGCCATGGGCAGTACCTTGCCGAGATATCTTATGACAGCCGGGACTTCTTTTCCTCGGAATATCAGGAAGGGGAGCGCGCGTTCAAGCTGAGTGCAGGCAACGCAGATTGCGATTACTATCAGAGTACGGGTGAGATTAATCTCCATCATTCCGCCTCCTTTTCCGCGCTGTCAAGGCGACTGCGGAACACCACGAGCAGAGCAACCGTTATAACAAGTGAGGGGAGAATGAAGTTCTGCGCTCCGATGACAGCAAGGCAGATTATGCTTGAGGCAAAGGCAAGCAGGGCAGGGAGCGCCGTGTCGCTGCCTTTGAGCTGATCAATGAGTATTATAATGAAAAGCGCGGTCAGCGCAAAATCAATGCCGGTTGTGTCAAAGGGAATGAGCGAACCGATGAGTGCGCCCAACATGGAAAGCACCATCCAATAGAAAACAAGCAGTGCCGCAGTCAGTACGTAGGCCCATTTTTCGTTCACACCCTCGCCGAAATCGTGGGAGCAGTGCAGGGAGAAGTTTTCATCGGAAAGGGAATAGATGAGGAAGTATTTCCAGCCGCCGAACTCACGGAATTTTTCAATAAAGGGCAGACCGTAAAAAATGTGACGGCTGTTTATCAGCAGGGCCATAATTGCAACGGTGATGTAGGACTCAAGCCCCGTGAAAAAGCTCACCATAAGAAACTGAAGGGAGCCTGCGTGTACAACCAGACTTACCGTACCTGTCCACAGAAAATTGTAGCCAGCGCTGGCCATGAGTACGCCGTAGGCAAGCGCAACCGGAATCCAGCTTATACCTATGGGGAAGCTGTGCTTCAGCGCGTACAGAAAAGTTTTTTTCATAGCACCAACTCCAAAAAGAATATAAAAATTTTACCATAAACGTACACGGTGTCAATAAAAGTTATTTTGTTGACTAATGAACGGGGGAATTGTATAATCGTGACATCTGAAAAAGGTAAGTGATAATATGCTAAATTGCGTTTTTGTGGGACTTGGCGGCTTTGCAGGCTCGATTCTGCGTTATCTTGTGGGACTTCTGCCCCTTGAAGCATCAAACGGTTTTCCGGTTAAAACTCTTATCATCAATATTCTGGGCAGCTTCGCTCTCGGAATTATTGCGGCGGCTGCGGCAAAAAACAGTTCCATTGACCCCAAAATTGTGCTAATGCTCAAGGTCGGTGTATGCGGAGGCTTTACCACCTTTTCTACCTTTGCCTACGAAACACAGAGCCTGATGCAGAACGGAAACACATGGCTTGCCCTGTCGTATGCCCTCCTCAGCCTTGTTCTCGGTGTTGCGTCAATATTCCTTGCGCAGTCGATAATTCACTAAAAAGCGGTGAATACCGCTTTTTAATCATTTTTGGTTTTTTGTTGACTTTGTCTGATTCCTTTAGTATCATTTAACCATAAGGAAAATAATTACAAAGTAAGGAGAAATAAAAATGAAGAAAAGAATACTGGCACTTGTCCTTGTGCTGCTGGTTGCGTTTGCCGCAATGGGAGTTTCCGCATTTGCCGCACCTTCGGTACAGTGCATTGCACCCGATACCGAGACTGTTGCAACCTACAAGGATCTTGACAAGTGGGGAATTTCAGGAACAATCGTTGTATACCCTAAATCTCTCGAAACCGCCGACGCGGAGTACCCCGTAATTGCGTGGGCTAACGGCACGGGCTGTGTTACCGCTCTGTACTACAAGCTTTTTGAGATGTGGGCAGCCAGCGGCTATGTTGTTGTTGCCGACACCAATGTTATGACAGCTGACGGAGCTTCAGTCATTAGCTCTATCGACTATATCCTTGCAAAGAACGCCGATGAAAACAGCATTTTCTACGGTAAAATCAACGCTGACGCAATCGGCGCCGCAGGTCATTCCCAGGGCGGCAGAGGCGTTGTCAATGCCTGTGCAAAGGACAGCAGAATAAAGTGCATCCTTTCCATTGCAGGTGCAAGTAACAAGGACGAGGCAAGCGGCGTTACCTGCCCCGCATTCTATATGACAGGCTCCGCAGACCTCATCGTTTTCGCGCCCATGTGGGTAAAGCCCTCCTACAACGCAAGCCAGGGGCCTGCGGTTTACGCCTGTCTTAAGCTGGCGCCCCACACAACCTGCATGATAGTTCCCGATAAAATCGCCAACTACGGCGTGCTGTGGTTTGACCTCTTCCTCAAGGGCGAAAGCGGCAACCTTGCTGTGTTCGTACCCGGAGGTCAGCTTTCCATGGATAAGAACTGGAAGGACGTGACGAGCAAGGCGGGTATTGGCTGGTAACAAGCAATAAAAAATCCACGGTCAGATGACCGTGGATTTTTTATATGGATATGGGAATTATGCTTCTTCCTTTACGATTGCGGCTTCGGGAGCATTCTTTACGATGCTTGCGATACCGTTGAGGCAGCCTGCCTTTGCCTTGTAGCCTTCGCCGACAGCGATGATCTGGCCGTTGGTTGCTTTAAGACGGAAGCGGAATTCGCCGGCCTTGTCGGTATAAACCTCGAACTTGGGGTGCTTCTGAACCTCGAAGTTCTCTACGGTCTGGTCTTCGATTGCTGCGATAGGAGCATTCTTCTTAACGCTCTCAATGCCGTTCATGCAAGCGGCTTCGGTGGTGTAAACTTCGGAAGTGGCAATGATTTCGCCGTTGCCTGCCTTAAGATTGAACTTGATGCCGGACTTAACTTCCTTAACTACGAATTTGCCCATGGGGATACCTCCATATATTATATTTGTCTGTTTAAAAATACGGCAAATCTGTAATTAAACGCAGATTTGCCGTGGATTTTCAGTCTTCTTTTCCGAGGTAGCTTACAAGCAGCTCATGCATAAGCTCGTCGCGGTCAATGCGGCAGATGAGGCTGCGGGCATTGTTGTAATTGGTGATGTATGTGGGGTCCTCGGAAAGAATGTAGCCCACCAGCTGATTAACGGGATTATAGCCCTTAATCTTAAGAGAGTTATACACGGACGACAGTATTTCTCTCATTTCGGTTTTGCTGTCGATTGCGGCAAATTTCCTGGTGATGTCTTCCATTGTAAAAATCCCTCCATTCAGAATAATACTGATGTTATTATAACCACTTTATTTCAAAATGTAAAGTATATATAATGCGAAATCTCCACACTGTCCGATTGAACGGACAGTGTGGAATGATTTTTTGGATATTTTTATCTGATGACAGCTCCGAACTGCTCCTTGAGAGCATCGAGAACTGCCTTCACGGTTCCTTCAGCGTGCTCATCGGTGAGCGTCTGGTCGTCTGCTCTCATGGTCAGGGAGAAGGCAACGGACTTTTTGCCGGGTGCCATGTGGCTGCCGGTGTAGATATCGAAGAGCTCACAGCCCTTGAGATATTTGCCGCCGCTTGCCATAATGCACCTGCTGAGGCTTGCAACGGGAATATCTTTGTCGCAGACCAGAGCAATGTCACGGGTGACTGCGGGGAACTTGGGCAGGGGAACATAGGTGGGGTCTTCGCCGCGTGAAGCCATGAGCGCCTCAAAGGAAAGCTCGGCGCAGTAGAGCTCGGCATCAACGCCGTAGTTTGCGGCGCACAGAGGATGAATCTGACCGAATACGCCAATGAGCTTATCGCCTGCAAATACCTTTGCACAGCGTCCGGGGTGGTAGGAGGGATTGCAAGAGCATGCCTCGAAGGAAACGTCCTTTGCGCGAATGCCCTCAAGAACTGCCTCCACAAGTCCCTTGAGCGCGAAGAAATTCATCTTGTCGCCGTAAGCACCCAGGGAAAGCACCTTTTCCTCAATTGCAAGGCCGTCCTTGCCGCCCAGCTTATAGGTGCGGCCCAGCTCATAGAGCTTGGCTTCTTTATTGCGGAAGTTGTAGTTGCGGGTGAGAATCTCAAGCATGGAGGGGAGAACGGTGGTACGCATGATGGAGGTGTCCTCGCCCAGAGGATTGAGAATTTTGAAGCTCTCGCGGCGCTTGTCATCGGCTGCCCAGCGGATTTTGTCATAGTAGGTGGGGCTGATGAAGGAATAGGTGATTATCTCATCATAGCCTGCGGCACGGCATGCCGCACCAAGCTGCTGCTCAAGCTTCTGTGCCTCGGAGTAGCCGCCGCGTGTAGTTTCACCGTGTACCAGAGTGCAGGGAATGTTGTTATAGCCGTGGAAACGGGCAACCTCTTCTGCAAGGTCTGAATAGTGCTGAACATCGCCGCGGTAGGAGGGAACGGTGATTGTTTCACCGTCAACGCCGAAGTCGAGTTTTTTCAGAATTGCCTGCATTTCCTCAACGGAAACGTCGGTGCCGAGAAGTGCGTTGACCTTGTCGGGACGCAGAGCCAGAACCGTGGGCTCGGGAAGAGAGCTCACAACGTCGATTACGCCGTCCACGACCTCGCCTGCACCCAGCATTTCAACAAGCTCGCAGGCGCGGTTTACTGCGGGAAGGGTGTTCATGGGGTCAAGACCCTTTTCGAACTTTGCGGAGGCTTCGGTTCGCATACCCAGGGCAAGTGCGCCCTTGCGGATGCAGGTGCCGTCAAAGTTTGCGGACTCGAACACAACGTCAACGGTGTCGTCAACGATTTCGCTGTTCTCGCCGCCCATGATGCCAGCAAGACCTACAGCGCGTGTGTCATCGGCAATGACGAGGTGGTTTGCGGTGAGCTTTCTCACGTTGCCGTCGAGAGTGGTGAGCTCTTCACCCTCTTCTGCGCGGCGGACAATAATCTTGCCGCCCTTGACATAGCGGTAGTCAAATGCGTGCATGGGCTGGCCGTATTCCATCATGACGTAGTTAGTGATGTCGACGATGTTGTTTATGGGACGGACACCCATGGCGCGCAGACGCTCGCGCATCCACTTGGGAGAGGGAGCGATTTTGACATTGCGCACCATGCGTGCAGTATATCTGGGGCAAAGGTCATCTGCGGGAACCTCAACCTTGAGGAGCTCCTCAAGATTTCCTTCAGCGCCGCCCTTAACCACGGGCTCGTGGAGGGTGAGGGGCTTATCGAAGGTGGCGGCTGCCTCACGGGCAAGACCGATGACGGAAAGACAGTCGGGACGGTTGGGGGTAATCTCAAACTCAACAACGTGGTCGTCTGCGCCGATTACATGACGGATATCGTCGCCTGCCTTGATGCCTTCCTCGTGAAGAATGAAGATGCCGTCCTCAATACAGTTGGGAAATTCCTTCTGCTCTGCGTGGAGGTCAGCCAGAGTACATATCGTGCCGCTCTTGGTATTGTAGGCAACCATGTCGCCCGCGTGGATATTCTGGCAGGGAGTGCAGACGCAGTTTTCAACACCCTCAAGAGTGCAGCACCAGCCGCAGCAGGAGGACTTGACCTCAAGCACCTTTGCGGCGATGACGGGCCCGAATACCTTGTCGCCGGATTTGATGTCGGCGGGAATGGAGGGCTTTTCGGGGTCAATGGGGTGATAATTGTTCAGAAGCGCGGCGGCCTTGATTACGGCGTAGGGGAAGTCACGCTCGTCAAGCCCCAGCTCACCCAGAGAGCAGAGCATACCGAAGGATTCTTCACCGCGGAGCTTGCCCTTTTCAATCTTCTTGCCGCCGGGGAGAAGGGATTTATGCAGGGCTGCGGGGACAAAATCGCCCACATGGACGTTCCATGCACCCGTTACTATCTGAACGGGCTCATTTTCACCCACGTCAATCTGACAAATCCACATGTGGTCGGAGTTGGGGTGCTTTTCCATGGCAAGCACCTTGCCGACCTTGACGTTTACGATTTCCGCGCCCATATCCTCAAAGGTTTCAACCTTTGAGCCGGACAGAGTCATTGCCTCGGCAAACTCCTTGTCGGAAACATCTATTTCAACAAATTCGTTTAACCATTTTCTGCTTAAATTCATTTTCTTACCCTCCTATCAGAACTGCTCGAGGAAGCGGACGTCGTTCTCGAAAATAAGACGAAGGTCGGCAATCTTGAAGCGGCGCATTGCAAGACGCTCAAGACCCATGCCGAAGGCCCAGCCCGTGTACTCTTCGCTGTCAATACCGCTCATCTCAAGAACCTTGGGGTGAACCATGCCTGCGCCGAGAACCTCGATCCAGCCCTCGCCCTTGCAGGTGGGGCAGCCCTTGCCGCCGCACTTGTGGCACTGAACGTCCATCTCGCAGGAGGGCTCGGTGAAGGGGAAGTGGTGGGGACGGAAGCGGGTTACGGTGCCTTCGCCGAAGAGCTGCTCCATAACGGTGTTGAGAGTACCCTTCAGGTCTGCCATGGTAACGCCCTTGTCGATGACCATGCCCTCAATCTGATGGAACATGGGGGAATGGGTTGCGTCAACCTCGTCTTTGCGGTAAACTCTGCCCGGTGCAACGATGCGGATAGGCAGGTCCATGGTTTCCATGGCGCGTACCTGCATGGGACTTGTCTGGCTGCGGAGCATGAT
>JAZRVW010000008.1:0-13977 GCA_045599385.1 Oscillospiraceae bacterium
AGCGGACTCGCTTTTCTGCAAAGCTCCGCATGGGGTGAGTGTGAGAGGGGATTGGTTATCCCCTCTCACCATAAATTGAGCGAAGCGGATTGTATGCATCGCTTGCGATGCGCTGTTCTCCACCAAAAAAAGCAGCCCGAAGGCTGCTTCTTTTGGTGGAGAATAGCGGACTCGAACCGTTGACCTCTCGCGTGTGAGGCGAGCGCTCTAACCAGCTGAGCTAATTCTCCGTATTCGCTTTGCCATTATAGCACTATCTTTTGCCGTTTTCAAGCATAAGTTGTCGCGGCGGAGTGCGGCGCAGCCCTGCCGCTTTGCGCAAAAGCGAAAAAATACGACATAAATGCAATATTCGGCGGCACACGGAGAATGTGCGTCAGAAAAGATGCAGGTTTATCCAAAATTGCCATCTGCTGTTTAAATACACAAAAACTACCGCTCATTTTTGTGCAATTTTAAACTAAAAGTTAATTTGTTCACATTTTAGCGGTATTGACTGAAAAATACCTTGATGATACAATATACAAGGTTTGGTTTGTCTATGGCCTGCCGGAAGGAGATTCACAAATGAAGAATGTCAAAGTTCTTATAGGAAACTACGGCAGCGGTAAGTCCGAACTCGCGCTGAACTTCGCCATGCAGGCCGCAGCGAGAGGCGATAGAACAGAGCTTCTCGACTTGGATATGGTCAATACATATTTCCGTCTTACCGAGCGCGGCAAGATGGTTGAGCAGAAGGAAATCCGACTTGTTTCCCCCAACTACGCCTGCTCCGGCATCGAAACGCTGTCCGTTCCCGCAGAAGTGGCATCTGCCTTCGTTCTGGACTGGGATTCCGTCATTTTCGACGTTGGCGGCGACGAGGTCGGTTCCACCGCACTTGGCAGATACCATCAGGACTTTATGGACCTGGAGCCCGGCTCTCTTGAGGTTCTCAACGTTGTAAATATCCGCCGTCCTCTTTCGGGAACGGTTGAAAAGCTCATTCGTCTGCAGGAGGGTATGGAGGCTCATTCCCGTCTGAAGATCACGGGCATGATCAACAACACAAACCTCGCCACCGAAACAAGTGAGGAGGAGCTTCGCGACGGCTATGAGATGCTGAAGGAGGTTTCCGACAGAACGGGTATCCCCATTGCCTACACCACGGGCAAGAAGGAGCTTCTGGACAAATTCCTTGCCGAAGGTCACGACCCCAAGTACATCGGCACACCCATCGCAATCGATATGTTCATGCATCGTGACTGGGAGTCCTACATAAAGTACGGTCTCAACACAGTTGACCCCCGCAAGAACAAGGAGTTTTAATACGGTATGTCCTGCGAAAGCAGTTCATATATAAATTTGTTGTTATTTTAAATAGCAAAAATAAAGAAAAGAGGTAGCAAAATGGCAAAAGGAAAAGTAACTATCAATGAAAACCTTTGCAAAGGCTGCGGTCTCTGCGCAAGAGCCTGCCTGAAGGGTTGCATTGAGCTTTCCAAGGCAAAAATCAACGCAAAAGGCTATCACCCGGCTGAGGTTGTAAAACCTGAGGAATGTGTAGGCTGTGCAATGTGCGCACTGACCTGCCCCGACGTGGTAATCCGTGTCGAAAGAGAATAAGGAGGAAACGAAAAAATGGCCAAAACTCTTATGAAGGGTAGCGAAGCTATTGCAGAGGCAGCCATCAGAGCCGGCGCTCGTTATTTCTTCGGCTATCCTATTACCCCGCAGACTGAGATCCCCGAGTACATGTCTTCCCGCATGTTCGATCCCGACGTAAACGGCTGCTTCCTGCAGGCTGAGTCCGAAGTCGCAGCTATCAACATGATTTACGGTGCAGCAGGTACCGGTGCTCGTGTTATCACCTCTTCCTCCAGCCCCGGCATCTCCCTGAAGCAGGAAGGTATTTCCTACTGCGCAGGCGCACGTCTTCCCGCAGTTATCCTGAACGTAATGCGCGGCGGCCCCGGCCTCGGCAACATTCAGGCATCTCAGGGCGACTACTTCCAGGCAGTTAAGGGCGGCGGCAACGGTGACTACCACCTGCTGACCTATGCTCCCTCCTCCGTTCAGGAAGCTGTTGACATCATGATGTTCGCATACGACAAGGCAGAGCAGTACCGCATTCCCGTACTGTTTATCGCAGACGGCATCATCGCTCAGATGATGGAGCCTGTTGAAATGCCCGAAATGGTCGATTTCAAGATTGACCCCGAGAAGAAGCCCTGGGCATGCACCGGCTGGAAGCCCGGCGATGACCCCGAGAAGCGCGGCATCATCAACTCCATTTACATCTCCACCGAAGAGCTTTCCGAGCACAATGCAGTTCTGCAGGAGTGCTACAAGGAAATCACCGCAAACGAGAAGATGTGGGAGTGCTACAAGTGCGAAGGTGCAGAGATCATCATCACTGCATTCGGCACTGTTGCACGTATCGCAAAGTCCGCTGTTGACGAGCTCGCAGCAGAAGGCATCAAGGTCGGCCTCGTACGTCCCATCACCGTATGGCCCTTCCCCTATGAAGCAATTGCAGAAACCGTCGCAATGGATTCCGTCAAGGCAGTTCTCGACGTTGAGCTGAACGAAGGCCAGATGCTGGAAGACGTTAAGCTCGCAGTAAACGGCTCCAAGCCCGTTGATTTCTTCGGCCACCTGGGCTCCCAGATGCCCACCACCGACGAGATCGTTGCTAAGATCAAGAGCATGAAGGAGGCTATGTAAAATGGCAGTTGTATTTGAAAAGACCAAACTCCTTACCGACAAGACTTTCCATTACTGCCCCGGCTGCAACCACGGCATCATTCACCGTCTGGTAGCAGAAGCTATTGAAGAGCTTGAAAACGAAGGCATAATCGAAGAAGGCAAGGTCATCGGCGTAGCACCTGTTGGCTGCTCCGTATTTGCATACGATTACTTTAACTGCGACATGTACGAAGCCGCTCACGGCCGTGCACCCGCATGTGCTACCGGCGCAAAGCGCGTTGTCGGCAAGGACACCCTCGTATTCACCTACCAGGGCGACGGCGACCTCGCTTCCATCGGTACCGCAGAGATCGTTCACGCCGCACACCGCGGTGAGAAGATCACCACCATTTTCGTAAACAACGCAATCTACGGCATGACCGGCGGCCAGATGGCTCCTACCACCCTCGTAGGCCAGAAGACCACCACCTCTCCCAAGGGCCGTGACGAAGCATGGTGCGGCGCACCTATCCGCATTGCAGAAATGCTCGCAACCATTCCCGGCTCCTACTACGTAGAGCGCTGCGCAGTCAACAACACCGCCAACATCAACAAGTGCAAGAAGGCCATCAAGAAGGCATTCAAGTACCAGATGGAAGGCAAGGGCTTCTGCCTCATCGAAGTTCTGTCTGCTTGCCCCACCAACTGGGGTCTTTCCGCAGTTGAAACCATGAAGTGGCTGGAAGAGAACATGATTCCTTACTATCCCCTCGGCGTAAAGAAAGACAAGGAGGCCGAATAATATGAAAAAAGAATTTATATTCGCAGGCTTCGGCGGTCAGGGCATGCTCCTGATCGGTAAGTTCCTGGCAATGGCATGCATGCTCGACGGCAAGCACGTTTCCTGGCTGCCTTCCTACGGCCCTGAGATGCGTGGCGGTACCGCAAACTGCTCCGTCATCGTAAACGATGACCCCGTTGCTTCTCCTCTGGTTGACATGGCTGACGTTGTTGTCGCCATGAACCGTCCTTCTCTTGACAAGTTCGAGAGCAAGGTAAAGCCCGGCGGCGTTCTGGTTATCAACAGCTCCATCATCGACCGCAAGGCAGAGCGTGACGACGTTCAGGTCGTTTACTGCGACGCAAACCGCATTGCAGAAGCAGTCAACAACCCCAAGGGCGCAAACGTTGCAATTCTGGGCGCAATGCTCCAGAAGGCTCCCGTTGTCTCCGACGAGCTCATGGCAGAAGCCATCCTCATCGAGCTGGGCGAGCGCAAGAAAAAGTTCCTCCCCGGCAACATGGCAGCTCTCGCAGCAGGCAAGGAAGCCGCTGCACAGCAGTAATTCTACTAATAAAAAAGAGTACCCCTCGGGGTACTCTTTTTTTGTTATATTGTCCGGACGAAAAAATTTTCGCTCAAAACTGATATGCACAACAGTAGGGAACAGGCTTGCCTGTTCCGCCAGCGCAAGCCTGCCTGTCATTCTGAGGAGCCTGCGACGAAGAATCTCCGGCGAGGGATGTGGTTCAGGGGGATTCTTCGCTTTGCTCAGAATGACAGCTATGGGTATGCTGTGCGTTTATAACGGTCAAGACCGTTCCCTACGCTAAAACTGCCATCCGCATACAGCAGTAATTCCACTAATAAAAAAGAGTACCCCTCGGGGTACTCTTTTTTTATTTCTGCAACAGCAATACGTGCAAAAAAAGACCGCTTCAAAGAAGCGGCCTTTTTGCTTTCTTAAACGTTCTTTGCGGCTAATTTCTTTTTGCGCAGGAACTCATACAGCCAGCCGATGAACATTACAACGGCGAAGGTGATGAGGAAGCCGACGCACTGCTTCCAGCCGTAGCCTACCCAGATTGCGTAGCAGAAGAACAGGCAGCAGATTACGCCCAGTGCGGGAAGCACGAAGCGCTTGAAGAAGCCAAGCTCCTTTGCCTTGAACATAAGACCGAGCATCATGGGTATGTACATGAGGTAGAGGCAGATGATGCCGATTTCGTCGGGCTCCCATGCAAGCCACTCGAAGTTGTGGACTGCACCGAAGAGTCCGGGGCCGCCCATCCACATCATGACAGTCCATGCGTACCAGAAGCCGACGAGCATCATGCCGATGACTGCGCTCTTTACGGGGAAGTTGGTCTGTTCGTCAAGCTTGCCGTAGAACTCGGGCTTGGGGCCCATGCCGCGAGCGGACAGAGCGTAGAGGTTGCGGCATTCTGCCATAACGAGACCGTTCATGGTGCCAAGGCAGGAGATGGTGATAAAGACGTAGACGATGGTGCCTACGGGACCGCCGAAGAGCTTTGCAAAGGCGATGCGGGGCAGGGACTCACCAAACGGCCAGGTGGAGACGATGGTGTTAACATCGCCGACGGAGCTCATTGCCCAAATGTACAGAGCGTAGAGAACGATGGTGACAAGAGAGCCGATGATGAGTGCGCGGGGCAGATTCTTCTTGGAATCCTTCAGCTCGGAGTTGATGGAGGTTGCAAGAATCCAGCCTTCGTAAGCAAAGGCGAAGCCGACGATTGCCTTAAAGAAGCCGGAGCCGTCAACTGCGACGTAATCAGCGGTGTTGACGAAGTCGAGAACCTCGAGGGTGGTGCCGTTAATAAGACCTGCGATGGTGCCGACAACGCCCATGAGAATCAGGGGAATAAGCTTGATGACGGTCATGCCGACCTGCAGCTTACCCGCGAGCTTGGGGCTCAGAATATTGATGCCGCAGTCAATCATAAGGAAGCCTGCGCCGACGCCGATTGCAACAAAGTTAACCTGACCGGTTGCAAAGTCGATTGCAGGGATATTAAACAGCTGGAGGAACATCATTGCGGAGAAGAATGCCAGCATAGATGCGATTGCGGGGGTATAGATGGTGGTCATAAACCAGCCGACATAGTAAGCAAACTTTTCGCCCAGAGCAAGCTCGGCATAGTCAACAACGCCGTTGACCTTTTCATACTTGCTGCCGAGGGTTGCAAAAACGAGAGAACAGATAATGCAGATAAGACCTACAATACCTACGACGGCAATGCCCTGAAGGAGATTACCGTTGGTGAGGGACAGAACCTTGCCGCCCTTGATGAACACGCCGGAGCCGATGACGATACCGATAACCATGGAAATGGCGGTAGGCAGGCCGTAGCGCTTCTCCATTTTGTTTTCCATTTCAATTTCTCCTCTTACAGAAAGTCATTCTTTACTTATTTAAATAAGTGAATGATATACCACAGAATACATCTGCCGAATATATTTGTCAATTGGAAAATCGCACAAATTGTTGTTTTTCTTAGAAAAGCGTAAAGTTTTTTGCACGTAAAAATGCAAAAAAACGGTGTTAAGAGGCTATATATGGAGGGGCATATTATCAGACACTGAAATAAAATGACACGGGGTGGTAATATGAAAATCTATCTTTCTCCATCCATGCAGGATTACAACCGCTACTCCGCGGGAAACACCACGGAAATGCGCCAGTGCAGCCGCATTGCCGAAAGTGCGGAAAAAGCGCTGCGCCGCAACGGCTTTGATGTGAAAAGAGCACCCATGGGGCAGAGCGCCGAGGAAAATGTCAGGGAGTCAAACGCCTGGGGCGCCGACTTCCACATTCCCATTCACACCAATGCCGGCGGCGGCAGGGGCTGCGTTGTGTTTGTTTCGGAGCTTTCGGGAGAAAAGTATAATTTCGCCCGGGCGATTTTCAGCGCCATTGACGCAATAACGCTTTACCCTTCGGTGTACGGCGTGCGCGCCCAGAGCTTTTATGAAACAAATGCGACAAAAGCGCCCTGCATCTATGTGGAGTGCGAGTTCCATGACAATCCTCAGCTTGCGCAGTGGATAATCGATAACACCGATGCGCTGGGTGAGGCAATATGCCGCGGCGTATGCAAGGCCGCCGGCAGAGAATATGTTCCGGAGGACGATGACATGGTAAGATGGCAGAGACTTGAGGATATACCCGCGGGCTACCGCGCAATTGCACAGCGCTATATCGACGCGGGTGCGCTCAGGGGAAAAGAGGACGGAAGTCTTGACATTACGGAAGATATGCTGCGTGTAATGGAGATAATGCGCCGCTATTTCGAGGAGGCGTAAGGCTGTGGAAGCACCCGATAAAGCTCTGGAAATCAGAGCCGCGATTACAGCGGTAATTGCCTTCGGCACGGCGCTTTTCGGCTGGGTTGGCTGGGTGATAATCATCTGGCTTGCCGCCATGGCACTGGACTATATTACGGGCACGCTTGCCGCAATAAGCACGGGAAGCTGGAGCAGCGGCATGGCGCGCAAGGGGCTTTGGCACAAGCTCGGCAGCATTGCCGCCGTGCTTGTTGCGGCGCTTTGCGACATTGCCCTCGGCGTTGTGACGGAAAACCTCGGACAGAGCTTTCTGCCCTTTGACTACGGCTGCGTCATAAGTCCCGTTGTGGTGCTGTGGTATGTCTTCACGGAGCTTGGCAGCATAACGGAAAACGCCGAAAAGCTCGGCGCGCCTCTGCCGAAATTCCTGACGAAGATGATTGAAAATGCACGCAATTCCGCCGATGAAAACGGCAAATAAAATAAAAGGGCGCTCTCACTCAGAAATCAGCAATCCTGTGTGAGAGCGCCTGAATCAGTTTTTTCAGCCTTCGCCCTCAATGTGATAGAAGGCGCGGGCGGTTATATCGCCTGAGGAGGCGTCGATTATATAGCGGTAATCCGTAACGGTGCCGGTGAACTGAACCTTGTAGTACATCTCACCGTCAACTTTTACGAGGTCAATCCTGATGTCATTTGCCTTGTCGGAAAGAATACCCGAATCGTCAAGGGCAATCCTCTGCGCCTCGGAAACGCCTATGTAATCATCGTCTGTAAGGATACAGCTCTTGAGAGGGGATATCATCACAAAGCAGACGAAAAGAAGAAGCAGGGCTTTGACGATGTTTTTGAGCGAAACCGTTCTGGTGCGGCTTTTTGCGGGCTTCGCATGGGAGAGGGAAGAGGCCGCGGCCTTTCTGTCCCTGCGGGAAACGGCATGGGCTCCGCCGGGTTTCTTTTCGGTTTTGACTTCGCCGCTGTCCTTTGCGTTTGCGTGCCTGCCGACCTTTGCCACTGCCATTCCTCCTTTACATAACACTTTAAACTGTATTATACCCAAGAATGTGCATATTTGTCAATAAATGCACCGACATTATTGAATTAAAGTGTGGCAATTTGCGATAATTTGTTGTATAATTATTTGCAAATCAAATCAGGAGGTACAATATGGCAAAGCAGAAAACCCACATCTTCATAGCACTTGTGCTTGTGCTCCTTATAATTGCCGCTGTAACAGCTTGGATTACACATGACAAAGCAAACGATCAGAATGCTGCCGATAATACACCTGCTCCCGTTAATTCTTCCGAGGTAATAGTGACCACCGCAGAGCCGCTGGAAACACCGAGCCCCATTGAGCCCAGCGATGCTCCCGAAACTCCGAAGCCCACGGAAAGCGTGCAGCCCGTCGAGCCCCAGGGTGACGGACGCGTAAACCAGAGCGGCAGCTTCGTTTCCGATACGGGCACGAATCTCAATCTTGTTGTGGACTGGAAGGCAGTGTCCGTGGATTCCCACACGCTTTCCGTCACGGTGAATGTATATGTCCGCAGCTACAGCCTTGACATCGGCAAGCGCACGGGCAACTCCATCTATGTAAACGGCAACGGCTATAACTTCGTAAGCCCCGCTGTTACGCACACCAATGACAACAGCCTTTCAAAGACAATGATAACCACCGTAACCGTTTCCGTTCCCGCCGAAGCGGGCTCAACCGTAAGCATTCCCGTTTCGGTTGACTGGAACTACCGCGGCAGCTACAGCGGAGAAGAGCTTGAGCAAATCACCGCCGAGAGCATCATCACTATAAACGCATAAGCGCATTCAACACGGTTTTCGCCTTTTTCGGCGGAAACCGTGGTTTTTTATTACATTTCAGTTGCAAAAACCCTTGACATTGACGGCAAAAAGGATATAATGATATGGCCTGTCCGTATGGACGGCCATATTTCCTTGCTCCCGTATGAACGGGGGCCAACAGACCAGAAGGAGGTGCAACTAAATGGCAAAAGCAAGCGAAAAGTACGAGGTAATGTACATCATTAACCCCAACTTCACTGAAGAGCAGACCGCAGCTGTTGTCGAGAAGTTCAAGGCACTCGTTGAGGCGAACGGAACTCTCGATGAGCTGGAGGAAATGGGCAAGCGCAAGCTCGCTTACGAAATCAACTACATTTCCGAAGGCTACTACGTTCTCATGAAGTTCACAAGCCCCGCAGAATTCCCTGCAGAGCTGGACCGTATCCTCGGTATCACCGACGGCATCATGCGTCGCCTGATTACCCTGCGTGCAGAGTAAGGAGCGACAAATATGCTTAACCACATCACCATTATGGGTCGTCTGACCAGAGATCCTGAGCTCAGATACACCCAGTCCCAGACTCCTGTGGCATCTTTCACCCTGGCAGTCGACCGCGATTACGGCGGCCGCGACGGCGGTGAGAAGCAGACCGATTTCATCGACTGTGTCGCATGGCGTCAGACAGCCGAATTTGTCAACAAGTATTTCGCAAAGGGCAGCATGGCTGTTGTTTCCGGCCGTCTCCAGATTCGTGACTGGACCGATAACAACGGCGGCAAGCGCCGCAACGCAGAGGTTGTTGTTGACAACATTTACTTCGGCGAAAGCAAGCGCCGCGACGGCGCAGATTCACGCGGCGAAGCCCGTCCCGCCTACAGCAGCTATGAGAGCGTAAGCCCCGCAATGGGCGCCTCCGCTTTCTCTGAAATCGGCGATGACGAGAGCGAGCTGCCGTTCTAAAATATTAATAGGAGGATACAGCATTGGCTTTTGATAAGAACAATCCCAAGAACCGCAAGCGCAGAAAAGTCTGCCAGTTTTGCGTAGATAAAGCTACCTTCATCGACTACAAAGATGTTGCAAAGCTTCGCCGTTACATGTCCGAGCGCAGCAAGATTCTGCCTCGCCGTACCACCGGTACCTGCGCAATGCATCAGCGTCAGCTTACCGAGGCTATCAAGAGAGCACGCGTTATCGCTCTCCTGCCTTACGTAACCGATTGATTTAATGCCGAAAGACCGTTCCGAAAGGAACGGTCTTTTCAGCTTGTCAAAAAAGTCTTTAGACTTTTTTGACTGCGCCGAAAAGCCGCCAAAAACGAGCAGGAGGTCTCCTGCTCGTTTTATGATAAAAAGCCTTGAAAATCAAGGCTTTTTATCTTGTCGGCGATCTGATTGAGGCGGGCCTTTTCTCGCTGCGGCTCGGTCACGCCGCGGCTCTGACATGCCACTGGCATGTCATTCACTACCGCGGCGACACTTCGTTACCCCTCAAGCTCCCCCGCTACTCTATTGTCTTTTTTGCTGTTTGTATAGTTTTTTTGACGGTCAAAAAGCGATTTCCCGCCCTGCTTGATAGAATAAGAAAAATGTGGTATAATAATTATTTGTACATACGAAATAAATTTTGGAGGTAATCCGATTTGACAAAGATTGATATTTTCTCCGGCTTCCTCGGAGCAGGCAAAACCACACTTATCCGCAAGCTCATCAAAGAGGGCTACAAAAATGAAAAGCTCGTTCTCATCGAGAATGAATTCGGCGAAATCGCCATCGACGGCGGCTTCCTTAAGGACGCAGGCGTCCAGATAACCGAGATGAACTCCGGCTGCATTTGCTGCACCCTCGTGGGCGACTTCAAAAAGGCGCTGGAACAGGTCATCAGTGACTACAACCCCGACCGCATCATCATTGAGCCCTCTGGCGTTGGCAAGCTTTCCGATGTTGCCCGCGCTGTTGACAGCGTTGAGGGCGCGGAAATCGGCGCAAAGGTCACCGTTGTTGACGCAGGCAAGTGCCGCATGTATATCCGCAACTTCGGCGAGTTTTTCAATGACCAGGTTCAGCACGCCGACGTCATCGTTCTTTCCCGCACCGACTCCGTTTCCGACGGCAAGGTAGTCATCGCCTCGGGTCTGCTGGCTCAGCAGAACGGCAATGCCACCATCATCACAACTCCCTGGGACGAAATTTCCGGCGAGCAGATTGTTCAGGCAATGGAAAAGGTCGACTCCCTTTCCACCGCCATGCACGACCTTGAGCATTATCACGAGAAGCATCATCTCCATGAGGAGCATGAGCATCACCATCACCATGAGCATGATGAGCATTGCGGCTGCGGCCATGACCACGACCACGAGCATGAGCACGAGCACCATCATCACCACGACCACGAGCATGATGAGCATTGCGGCTGCGGCCATGACCATGACCATGAGCACGAGCATCACCACCACGCCGACGAGGTCTTCACAAGCTGGGGCGTTGAAACTCCCAGGAAGTTCACCGCAGAGGAAATTGAAGCCTGCCTGAAGGCACTTGAGGACAGCGAAAAGTTCGGCATGATTCTTCGCGCCAAGGGCTTTGTAGATGCCTCCGACGGCGAGTGGATTTACTTCGACTACGTTCCCGGCGAGAGCAACGTCCGCCGCGGCGGTGCCGAAATCACCGGCAGAATCTGCGTGATCGGTTCTAAGATAAACGAGCAGGCAATTAAGGAGCTGTTTAACATTGGCTGATAGTAAGATAAAAGACGTACCCGTATATCTTTTCACGGGCTTTCTCGAAGCGGGCAAAACCAAGTTCATTCAGGAAACTCTTGAGGACAAGCGCTTCAATAACGGCGAGCGCACCCTGCTCATCGTCTGCGAGGAGGGCGAGGAGGAGTACGACGTAAGCACCTTCTCCGCACCCAACGTTTTCATCAGAATCCTTGACGGACTTGAAGAGCTCACCATGCCCAACCTCCGCGAATGGCTGGCAAAGGACCGCTGCGAGCGCGTTGTCATTGAGTACAACGGCATGTGGCTTCTGGACGAGCTTTACAGCCGCCTGCCTGAGTACTGGATGGTTTATCAGGAGTTCATGTTTGCCGACGCAAACACCTTTGAAAGCTACAACAGCAATATGCGCCAGCTTGTTTATGACAAGCTCAAGAGCTGTGAGCTGGTGGTTTTCAACCGTTACAGCGATAAGCTTGACCAGATGGCGCTGCACAAAATCGTCCGCGGCGTATCCCGCCGCTGCGATATTGCCTATGAGTACTGTGACGGCACCGTGAAGTATGACGAGATCGAGGACCCTCTGCCCTTTGACGTAAACGCGCCCGTCATTGAAATCGGCGACCAGGACTACGCTCTGTGGTACCGAGATATGAGCGAGGAGCCCGAAAAGTATGAGGACAAGACTGTCCGCTTCAAGTGCCGCTACTTAAAGCGCAAGAAGGTGCCTGCGGGTAACTTCATTGTGGGCCGCCATATCATGACCTGCTGCGCCGACGATATTCAGTTTGCGGGACTCATCTGCAAGTGGGAGGAATCCGAAAGCATAGTCGGGGATTCATGGCATATTCTCACCGCGAAGATTAACCACAAATTCAGCCGCGCCTACGGCAAAAAGGGCCCCGTTCTGACCTTTATTTCCGATGAGGAATGCGAGGTTCCCGAGCAGCCCGTGGCAACCTTCTATTAATGAAAAATACATCCTGAAAATAGTGAGCAGGATACGCAAAATGATATATAATAAACAACTCTCAATGCTTGGCATTGAGAGTTGTTATTTTTTGATTTCTTTTTCAATTTCAGCCAATAGAGTACTGGCAGGCATGTTCATAGCCTCAGCAAGCCGGAAAAAAGTTTCTAAAGTAGGTTTGCGAGCTCCTCGCTCGATTGCACTTAAATGAGTTCTGCCAATACACGCAAATCCACTCACAACCTCCTGCGAAAGCCCCTTTTCTTCCCTAATACGCTGTATTACTTTGCCGACAATAATTGCATCTAACATAAAGCAACCCTCCATAAGAGAGTATAGGAAAAACACACGGAAGCTATGAACACAAATGTTGACAATTGAATACAAATGTGCTAATATTTTGCTGTATCTCGTCAAACTTTGCTAGTTTTCAGGGAGGTTTATATGGAAACGAAATCCGGATTTAAAGAGTTCATGGCAACCAAAACAGGAAGAATTGTGCTAACGGTAATATGCGCAGGTATAATTTGGGGTTGTATTGCGCTTCTGGCTTCAGCCTCAGGAATACTCATGATGATTCCGCTGGTGCTTTGCGCATATTTTGGCTGGAATGCATTGAACAGGATTCAGCCGAGTATGTTTTTGTGGATGTCCTGGGTAGGCTGGATAATCTATTTTTTTGTAAAGCTTTTGCTTGCCATAGCAATAGGTTACATTGTAGCGCCGATAGTGCTTGGAAAACAGCTGGCAGAAAAGCTCGGAGAAACCCAGAACGTGTAAATTGGCTTGAAATATGGTAATCTTTTATGTTGATTTTGCCATAATAGGTGTATTTATTGTATTAGGTTTTCTTGTAGGCGAGTCAATAATATATAGGCTTGCCAGCTTCTTGTTAGGTCCTGCAAGATATGTGATATTCGCAATATTTGCGCTGCTTGTAGTTCTGCTTGTAATAAAAGGATACTATAAAAATGTGTCTGCCGGTATTTTGGAAAAGATTATCAGCGGAGTAATGCACTTTGCAAGCTGCATAATGCGATACGGTACCCTGCTTGCACTGCTTTTTGTATTGCTTCTTGAATGCACAACAGACAGTATATTTGATAATTTGATTAACGGCATTGGCGGAATATTCATTATGGTCTTTGTATCGTGTGTGTTTATTGCGATAGATATATGGCTTTCCGGAAAGCAAAGGGATAATTACTACCCGATAATTTGCGGAATTGAAAACATTTTTCTGTCACTTGTCGCAGTGCTTATTGTTCAGGCAATGTTTTTGTACGAAAACTATACAATAGAAACCATCCTAAAGGATCGTCCTGTGCTGCTCGATTTGCTTCAGGGAAATTGGTTTATCAATTCTCCTGTCGGTCAGGCGATTGAAAGAATGCTTTAATTGGTGTAAATTCCGCTGCACGAGACCGTCTTTCAAGGTACAATGCTGTTTTTGCTCAGCTTCCCGAGCAGCCCGTGGCAACCTTCTATTAATGAAAAAGCAATATAAAAACCGCACCGTACAAGGTGCGGTTTTTTGTTGGTTTTCAACATTTGGAAACGATAATAAATTGACAATCTGCGAGGAAAATGATATAAATAAGTTTGTACGAGTACATACAAAAACAAAATTTATATAAGGGAGATTAGTGTATGGAAAAAAGACCTAATATTCTCAAGCTCTGTACCAAAATCAGTCTTGAGAGCCTGACCTACACCGGCATCACCTACAA
>JAZRVW010000009.1:0-24138 GCA_045599385.1 Oscillospiraceae bacterium
CAGCGGAGTACGGGCTTCGTCGATCAGGATGGAGTCGACCTCGTCGACGATGGCGTAATTCAGGTCTCTCTGCAGCTGCTGACCGGAATAGATCGCCATATTGTCACGCAGATAGTCGAAGCCGAACTCGTTGTTGGTTCCGTAGGTGATGTCGCAATTATAGGCAGCGCGGCGCTCTTCTCCGCTCATGCTGTTGACTATGCAGCCTACGGTAAGTCCCAGGAACGTATATATCTTTCCCATCCATTCGGCCTGGGTGGAGGCCAGATAATCGTTGACGGTGACAACGTGGACGCCCTCGCCTGCTATGGCGTTGAGGTAGGAGGGAAGAACTGCCACAAGGGTTTTGCCTTCGCCGGTCTTCATTTCGGCAATGCGTCCCTGATGCAGAACGATGCCGCCGATAAGCTGAACGCGGAAGGGCTTCATGCCCAGAACACGCCATGCGGCCTCGCGCACTGCGGCAAATGCCTCGGGCAGAAGGCTGTCAAGGTCCTCGCCGTTATTGAAGCGTTCCTTAAACTCCTCGGTTTTACCGCGAAGCTCCGCATCGCTGAGCTTCTGCATTTCCGGCTCCAGCGCTTCTATCTGATCCGCGATGGGATATATTCTTTTAAGTTCTTTGTCGGTATGGCTGCCGAACAGTTTTTCAAACAAGCCCATAGTTTTCTTGCCTTTCCGGGAATAATATTTCGGGTGATTATTTTACATTATATAATATAACATAAAATTTCGGAGAAAAAAAGTCTTTATACTTGATACAACTATTAAATTAATGTAAAATGTATAAGTTATTGAACGGAGGTGTCCTTATGGAAGAACGTAAACGTCATAAGCTGCTGTGGAATGTGGTGCGCCCCATCTCCATAGCCGTTACAAAGGTTGTTTTCAATTACGATGCAGAGGTATATCGCGAAAAAGGTCCCTATCTCGTCATGGCAAACCATAATGCCGAGCTTGACCCCATGCTCCTCGCCTGCAGCTTCACCGAGCCGCTTTACTTTGTTGCCAGTGAGCATATTCTGCGCAAGGGCTTCGTTTCCGATGTTCTCCGTTGGGGCACAAGAATCATTCCCCGCCAGAAAGGCGGCAATGCCTCCTCCACCGTAAGAGGCATTATCCGCAATCTCGGTGAGGGCAATAACGTCTGCATTTTCCCCGAGGGCAATCGCTCCTGGGACGGCATAACCGCGCCTATCACACCCTCCACGGGCAAGATGGCCCGCATGGCAGGCGCAAAGCTCATTACTTACCGCACCGAAGGCATTTATTTTGCAAATCCCCGCTGGAGCGGCGGCTCACTGCGCCGCGGCAAAACCAGCGGTCACGTTGTGGGCGTTTACGAGCCCGAATATCTCAAATCCCTCACCGCTTCCGCCGTGCAGGAGCTTATTGAAACCGACATTCACGAGGACGCCTACGCACGTCAGAAGGAAGTCCGCACAAAGTTCCACGGCAGGAAGCTTGCGGAAAACCTTGAAACCATGCTGTTCATGTGTCCCAACTGCAAGTCTGAGGGCAAGCTTTACAGCAAGGGCAACTACTTCTACTGCTCCGAGTGCGGCGCAAAGCACCGCTACACCCCCGAGGGCTTCTTCGTGGGTGACGACACCATTTACGACACCGTTCTTGACTGGAACATCTGGCAGAATGAGTGCATTAAGGAAAAATGTCTTTCCGCAGGGGACGAGCCCATTTTCTCCGACACCGATATGCTGCTTTACAAGGTAAAGACCGGCGACAGCGCACAGTTTATCTCCGCAGGTGAGCTTTCGCTTTACCGCGACAGACTCATTCTTCCCGACAACAGCGTTCTTCCCCTGAAGGAGCTGAAGGGCATGTCCGTAATGGGTCCCCAGACGCTTCACTTCAGCACCGACAGGGAAAATTATGTGGTAAAAAGCACAAAAATCCGCTGTGTCGTAAAGTATCTTTCGGCATGCAAGGTGTTTGACAAGAGTCTCCAGTACGGTATATAATTTCTTTTTGTATTGATAGAAAAAGAGAGGATAAGCAATGAAACGGACAGGCTTCGACAACGCAAAATATGTGGCTCTGCAGTCTCAGAAAATCCGCGACAGAATAAATCAGTTCGGCGGCAAGCTGTATCTGGAATTCGGCGGCAAGCTTTTTGACGACTTCCACGCCTCCCGCGTTCTCCCCGGCTTTGAGCCCGACAGCAAGGTCAAAATGCTGCTGGAAATGAAGGACGATGCGGAAATAGTCATCGCTATATCCGCCGACGATATTGAGCGCAACAAGCGCCGCGGTGACCTCGGTATCACCTACGATGAGGATACCCTCCGCCTTATCGACGCCTTCCGCGGCATAGGTCTGTATGTCGGCAGCGTTGTCATCACCCACTATCGCAGTCAGCTCGCCGCAGACCAGTTTCAGAAGCGTCTTGAAACTCTCGGCATAAAGGTCTACCGTCACTACATAATTCCCGACTATCCCTCAAATGTTGAGCTTATCGTTTCCGAAAACGGCTTCGGCAGAAACGATTACATCGAAACCGAGCGCAGCCTTGTTGTTGTAACCGCACCGGGACCCGGCAGCGGCAAAATGGCAACCTGCCTCAGCCAGCTTTATCACGAGCATCTCCGCGGTATAAGCGCCGGTTATGCGAAATTTGAAACCTTCCCAATATGGAATCTGCCCCTTAAGCACCCCATCAATCTGGCATACGAGGCCGCAACCGCAGACCTTGACGATGTCAACATGATTGACCCCTTCCATCTTGAAGCCTACGGCGAAACCACCGTCAACTATAACCGCGATGTTGAAATCTTCCCGGTTCTCAACGCAATTCTCTCCCGCATCTACGGTGAGTGCCGCTACAAGAGCCCCACGGACATGGGCGTAAACATGGTGGGCAACTGCATTTCCGATGACGAAGCCTGCCGCGAGGCCTCCAGACAGGAGATTATCCGTCGTTTCTTCAACGCCGCCTGCTCACTGCGTCAGGGCTTCGGCTCCGCCGAGGAGGTCCGCAAGATTGAGCTTATCATGAATTCCCTGGACATCACCGTTTCCGACCGTCCCGTTGTGAGCGCCGCACTTGCCCGAGCCGAAGAAACCGGCGGCCCCGCCGTATCAATCGAGCTTCCCGACGGCACTCTCGTCACCGGCAAGACCTCGTCCCTGCTGGGCGCAAGCTCAGCCTGCCTCATGAACGCGCTGAAAAAGCTTGCGGGAATCGACCAGGAGCTTCTGCTTATTGCTCCCAGCGTAATCGCCCCCATACAGCATCTCAAGGTTGAGCATCTGGGAAACCACAACCCCAGACTTCACACAGATGAGCTGCTGATTGCCCTTTCCATCTGCGCCGTTACAAATCCCCTTGCGGAGCTTGCCATCGACCAGCTGGATAAGCTTCGCGGCTGCGAGGCGCACTCCTCCGTAATTCTTTCCAGAGTTGACGAGAATCTGTTCCAGAAGCTCGGCGTAAACATAACCTACGAGCCAAGATATCAGGCAAAAAAGCTTTTTCATAAAAAGTAAATCGTTTTATATTACATTTAATTGTAAAGAGATGCGCCAAAGGCGCATCTCTTTATTTTTTTACTAATGTTTTGATAAATAATTCGTAATGTTCACAAATTGTTCACAATATCGGTTTGAAATTATGTATAATATTTTAACAAGGTATAATGACACAAATGTACGAATTGTAAAGTTTTTACTTGAATTTTCAAGTTTTTCAGACTGTATCGCTGCATTTTGTCGGATAATGCGGAGTTTACAAAAAATTCAGAAGCCGTGTAACTTTTTCTTTACTATTTTGTAACTTTATGCTATACTGACAAAAGTACAACAATCTTTGTTGCTTAAGTAAACTTTTCTATAACCAAAAAATTACACAGGGAGGATTATTCATGAAAAGAGTATTACTTATGGTCTTAAGCATCGTCCTCGTACTCGCTTGCGTATTCAGCCTTCTTCGCGTCATTCCCGGCGTTCAGGATGTTCTGAACATCAAGGATTACAAGCTGGCTGACTCCGATGTTGCAAACGACGGCGTTGCACAGCTCGAGGATGGCATTGCACAGCTCAAGGAAAATGAGCAGACCTACCTCGAAGGCGTAGACACCTACCTTGACGGTGAGGCTCAGCTCGCAGCAGGCCGCCAGCAGCTCGCTGAAGGCCAGGCACAGATCGATGCCAACACCCAGGCTTACCTCGAAGGTAAGGAACTCATCGGCACCATGGAAAGCCTCATGCCCGCTATTCAGGGTATGGCAAGCGCAGCCCAGACAGTCCGTGACTTCAACAAGGGCATCATCGGTGAAGGTGCTGACTCCGCTCTTGGCACCATGAGAGCAAATGTCTTCAACTTCCTCGCAAACACCCAGGCAGTTGCAGCACTCAGCGACCTCGTTGGCATGGACGTTTCCAGCCTTCTCGCTTCCAACCCCACCGACACCTCTATCGTCGGCAATGTTGTAAACATGTACTATGACGGTCTTGCACAGCTCAAGATGTACGAAGACGGTCTCCAGCAGCTCGCAGACGGCAAGAAGCAGCTCGCAGCAGGCGAAGCTCAGCTCGCTGACGGCAATGCACAGCTCTGCATGTTCGAAGACGGCGAAGCTCAGCTCGTTGACGGCGTTATGCAGCTCATGATGGGCATGGCTCCTTCCTACCACCTGAACAGCTACGAGCAGACTGTTGATTCCCTGGCAGAGCGTCTGGCAGGCGATGAAGCAATCAAGGTTGAGATTCCCGAGCTCTACAACGACAAGGGCTTCGACGATGCTGCATACGCAGAGCTCTGCAACGCAGTTCTCGACAACCTCTTCCAGAAGGACGCAGACGGCAACTACATCTGCGCAGAGCGTGACGGAAAGTCCCTGACTCTCCTCGACCTCAACAAGTGCGACCTCGTTGTTAAGTACGCAAAGGAATACCTTGCAGACTCCGAAACCGACACCTACGGTGAAGTTATTCCCCGTGTAGTCAGCTACGCACTCGTTGCAATCGCAGCAGTTCTCGGTCTCATCGCAGGCATCATGGGCCTCATCGCAGGCATCAGCGGCAGCAAGAAGACCGGCAAGGGCCTCGGCATTGCCACTGCAATCATGGCTGTCGGCGCACTCATTGCAGCAATCATTTCCCACTACACCGACTTCATCTACGGTATCAGAGTTGTTGAAGGCACCACCGATTACTCCGTTGAGGCCTCCAATGTTCCCGGTACTGAGATTATCTACTCCGGCGCTGATCAGAAGCCCATCTTCGTTATCATGCTTATCGCAGCCGTCCTCTTCGTAATTGCAGCAGCAATGGCAAAGAAGGCAGCAGCAGAGAAGGAATCCAAGAAGGCAGTTGCAGCAGCAGCTTCCAGCGCAGCAGTTGCAGGCGCAGCAGATTCCGAGCGCGTTGCAAAGCTCGAGGCAGAAAATGCAGAGCTTAAGGCAATGGTAGCAGAGATGGCAGCAGACGCAGCCACCGTAAAGGACTGATTCCAGACTTCACAGCCCATAACCGTTGGAGCTGATAAACAGATCGTGCTCCGGTTCAAGAGCAGCACGTGATGCTCTGAAGGCTGTTAACCCGCAGGGTTTTTACCCTGCGGGTTTTTCTTTTTTTAGATACGTTGCACCGTCTTAAATAATCGCTATTGCGTCAGCTCGACCGGTGAAAGCTCTGTCAGTTAACTGCACTCGCGCTTTTTTCAGATACGGCGCTACATTTTAAATAAACGCTTTTGCGTCAGCTCGACCGGTGAAAGCTCTACATTTAATTCAGCTCAAAACTGTTCCCGGGTAGTAATGGGCAAGAATTTCCTTGTAATCAGCGCCATTTTTCGCCATAACATTGGCTCCGTACTGGCTCATTCCGATTCCGTGGCCGTAGCCCTTTACGGTAAACACAAAGCGCCCGTCCCCATGCTCAAGCTCAAAGTCCGTTGAGCGCAGGGAAAACAGATTTCTCAGCTCGCTTCCGCTGAAGCTTTCGCCCCCTATTACAATGCTCTCAACGCGGCCTGCCTTATCGCGCTTTATTTCGCCTATCCAGTCCTTTGCGTCACCCGTCATATCCGCGTCGGGCCGTCCGTAAAGCACGGTATCGCGGAAATCAAGCTCGCTTTCCTCAAGCCTGCTCACGAAATTCGGCACGTCCTTTTCCGTTTCGGGCGTTTCCACGCTTGTGAGATAGGGCACCTCGTTCCACACAGCGCCGCTGTTTTCCGTTGTTCCGCAGGAGGAGGAATGGAACGCGGCAATTGCAGGCTCTCCGTCATAGCTGAGATACTTTCCGTCCGTATCCTCCACCGCCTCTGTAATACGCTCCATATACGCACTGTATTTATCGCCCCAGAGCTTTTTCAGCTCGTCATTTGTCTTATACGCCTGACAGCAGTCGGAATCCGTGCATATATCGCCGTTTTCATGTCTTGAGCCCTTGACCAGCGCACGCTGAAGATAGCTCCGCGCCGCCACAGCCTGAGCCTTCAGCGCCTCCTCCTCAAAGCCTGCGGGCATTTCAGCCGCCACAACTCCGATGAGGTAATCCCTCACCGAAATTTCAATCGCATCATCGCCCGTCACAAGAAGGATTGTCCGCGATGAGTCCTTCGGCAGCTTTTCGGCTTTTCCCGATGACGCAGGCGGAAGTTGTCCGTCCTCACTCTTGTCCGAAAGCACGGGTATGCTCAGTATTGCGGCTGTAAGCAGCAGCGACAGAAGCAGCAGTCTTTTCATTTTTCTCCTTTCTCATCTTTTGGTTGACGCAGTTGGCAAATGAGTATAAAATAATATAAATCCGATACGGTTACCAATATATTTATTCTGGCAGGATTGATACTATGCGTAAAAATGCTTTGATTACTTGCTGCTTCGTCTGCGCCCTCGGTGCATTCGGCGCATTTTTCCGCTGGCTTCAAAACCAGCTCTCCTACAACGTTGAAACAAAGATTAACGACCCGAGTATGTGGAACGTAATGGTTCCGCTTATTCTCATAGCAGCCGCGGTAATTTTCTACCTCCTTATCCGCAGGCTTCTCGGCGAGCTTACCGACCCCGCGGATATGTACGCAGCTTTCCGCGGCACGACCTTCTTCCACCCCGTTGCAGCATGGATTGTGGGCGGCATCTCCATCATCGGCGGCATTGTCACTCTGTTTGCTACCTCCGCCGACGCTCAGTCCGGAATACTCACTCTTATTTCGCTGCTTACAATTCTCACGGGCATAACCTTCCCATCTATATGCACCGCTTCAAAAAACCATCTCTCCCCTGCGGTAGTCAGCATATTCTCCGTATTCCCCATCGTGCTGTTCACGCTCTGGCTCATTGCCTGCTATATGCGCAATTCCAGCGTGCCTAACGTCTGGACCTACGGTATTGAGATTGTCACCGTCAGCCTTATCATCATCGCCTTCTACTACAACGCAGGCTTCGGCTTCGGCAAGCCTAAGCCCCGCACCGCGCTTTACACCTCCATGCTGGCGGCGTTCATGTGCCTTGTTTCACTTGCCGACAGCAGATATTTCGGTATGCAGTTAATTCTGTGCGGCACCGCAGGTATGCTTCTTATGTACTGCTGGATGATTGTAAGCAATATGCGTGAGCCCGAAAAGGACGCCGTTTCCGCAGAGCCCGCAGCTCAGGAGCCCGCTCCGGAGCCCGAACCCGAGCAGAAGCCCGAAGAGGAACCCCTTATACCCGCAGGTGAAAAAAACGTCACCGCAGAGCCTACGCTTCAGGCTCCCGATCGCAAGGGCAGTGACAGCAACGTTGACGCAATCATAAACGAATTTAAAAACCAGTAAATACTTGCATTACCAAAACGCAAGCAGTTTTTAAGCTGCTTGCGTTTTTTGCATATTACTTATTATAATTTTTCATTAAAGATATCGTAAAAATGCCCCGCGCGCGTGTTGACAAACATATTAAGGCTTGTATAATAATCTGTGCTTTTACATATTTAATTACAAAATCTCATTTTGGGAGGATGTTCGACATGCGTGGAATGGAAACCGGCAAAAGCCGCATCAGACATGCCGTATTTACTGAAATTGCACGCCTTGCTTACGAGGGCAGCGATGACTATGCAAGAGCTCTTGAGGAGCTGACCTACAAGCTCCGCCCCGGCGACCCCGATGAATCCGGCAGCTACAAGGGCAGTGTTCTTTACGAAAGAGCCGTAATCGGCGAAAGGCTCCGTCTTGCAATGGGTCTTCCCATGCGCAAAATGGGCGAATATAACAATATCCGCGACGGCGTTGATGAATCCGTCATTGCGGAAAAGTACTATGAGCCCCCTCTTATCAATGTTATCAAGTTCGGCTGCAACAAGTGCCACGAAAACCTTGTTACCGTAACCGACAAGTGCCAGGGCTGTCTTGAAAAGCCCTGTATGTCCGTTTGTCCCCGCGGAGCAATCACCCGCGTTAACGGTCAGGCCCACATCAACCCCGATGTCTGCGTTCGCTGCGGCAAGTGCATAAACGCCTGCTCCTTCAACGCAATCATCAAGCTGGAGCGCCCCTGCGCAAAAGCCTGCGGCGTCAACGCCATCAAGTCCGATGACCACGGCAGAGCCGAAATCGATTACTCCAAATGCACCTCCTGCGGTCAGTGCCTCGTTGCCTGCCCCTTCGGTGCAATTTCCGACAAGTCCCAGATTTTCCAGACCATCATGGCAATCAAGAGCGATGCCCCCGTATACGCAATTCTCGCTCCCGCATTTGTGGGTCAGTGGGGTCCCGATGCAGTTCCCGAAAAGATGTACGCCGCCTTCTCCCGCCTCGGCTTCGCCGGCGTTTATGAGGCAGGCATCGGCGCAGACCTCTGTGTTATGGAAGAGGCAAACGATTTCCTTGAGGAAGTTCCCTCAAAGTTCTCCTTCATGGTAACCTCCTGCTGCCCCTCCTGGAGCAATCTCGTCAAGAACATGTTCCCCGAAATGAAGGAAAACATCTCCGTTGCGCTGACCCCCATGGTTATCACCGCACGTCTTGTCAAGGAGCAGCACCCCGGCTGCAAGGTCGTATTTGTCGGTCCCTGCGACGCGAAGAAGCTTGAGGCAAGCCGTCACCACGTCCGCAGTGATGTGGACTTCGTTCTCACCTTTGAAGAGGTTCTCGGTATGTTTGCCGCAATGGGCGTTGACAAGGAAATCATTCCCGAGGAGGAAAAGCAGCCTCTGCAGCAGGCAGGCACCGACGCACGCCGTTTCTCCATCTCCGGCGGCGTTGCCCAGGCAGTTGTAAACGCAATCCACCAGCAGAATCCCGAGCTTGAGGTCAAGGTTGCAAAGGCCACCGGTCTTGACGAATGCCGCAAGATGCTCATGCTGGCAAAGGCAGGCAAATACAACGGCTATCTGCTTGAGGGCATGGCGTGTCCCGGCGGCTGTATCGCAGGTGCAGGCACACTTCAGCCCGTTGAAAAGTCCGAAAAGAACGTCAACAAGTTTGCCGCCGAAGCAGATTTCTCCTGCTCGCTGGACACCGAATACAAGAATTATCTTCCCGTCGTTGAACAGCTCGGCAAAAACTACAACAAGTAAGCTTAAAGGCACAGCATCAAATGCTGTGCCTTTTTATTTGCTACTGTATTTCCTTTCTGATGCGGCTGATTGCGTTTTTTTCAAGGCGGGAGACCTGCGCCTGACTTATTCCGATTTCCTTCGCAACCTCCATCTGCGTTTTGCCTGAATAAAACCGCAGAGCAAGTATTCGCTTTTCCCGCTCACTGAGGCGCGAAACCGCCTCGCTTATGGCGATGCGCTCCAGCCAGTGCTCATCGGTGTTTTTCGTATCGCCTATCTGGTCCATGACGCAGACGCTTTCCCCCGAATCGCTGTAAACAGGCTCATACAGGGACACGGGCTCGCTGATTGCGTCAAGGGCAAAAACAACATCACGGCGCTCAATTCCAAGTCTTTTCGCAATGAGCTCAACATCGGGCTCACGCCCCAGCTCATTGGTGAGCTGCTCCTTGACCTGCATCACCTTATAGGCCGTATCACGCATGGAGCGCGACACTCTCACGGAGCTGTGGTCACGGAGATATCTGCGGAGCTCGCCCGAAATCATGGGAACTCCGTAGGTGGAAAACTGCACATTCTGATTGAGGTCAAAGCAGTCAATCGCCTTAATCAGTCCCACCACGCCCACCTGGAACAAATCGTCCATGCTTTCGCCGCGGTTTGTGAATTTCTGAATGACTGACAGCACAAGCCTCAGATTGCCTGAAATGAGCTTTTCTCTCGCCGCGCTGTCACCGTGCTGCGCTTTGTATATAAGCTCACGCACCTCGCTGCCCTTCAGCAGCGGGAGCTTTGAGGTGTTCACTCCGCACAGCTCAACCTTGCCTTGCATAGCATCACTCTCCTGAATAGCGTGATGCTATTATTTCCCTGCCCGCAGGAAATGATACTACGGAAAATTTCGGCAAAAAATCCACCGTCAAGTGACGGTGGATTAATATTTTTTTCGGACTATTCGGAAACGGTGTGGGACATGAGGTAGTCCACAAGCTGTCTGCTGACCTCGGGCTGAACGTGAATGCCGTCGATTGCTGCCTCAGCGGGAAGCTTTCCGTCGACCTGCAGGAGATTGTAGGCGTCGATGTAGTAAACCTGCTCCTCGGCTGCAACCTGCTGAATATAGCCGTTGAAGCGGACAACATTGTCATTGGTGAGCCAGTCACCGCTTTCAATGGCCATATCGCCCAGGGGCATATTGCCGATGATGTAAATCTGCGCTTCGGGGTGAGCTTCCTTCACAAGCTCAACAAGCTCCTTGTAGCACTCAATGAAACGCTCCGGTGAGCCCCAGCCGAGTTCATTGATTCCGAGAAGGATATAGCACTTGGTGAAGCTGCCCGGCTGTCTGATTCCGTCTGCAACGGTCATGCTCTGGCCGTTTACGGTGACGTACTCGGTATAGATATTGCTTACGGTAAGACCCACAAGGGACAGGTCTGCGCCGGGAGTGAACCAGCCGTTTGAATCGGCATAGTTCATAATACTCTTCATGCGTGAGTCGCCGATAAACATTGCGTCGCTGAACCATTCGTTGCCCACGGTTTCACCGCCGGGCACGGGCTTTTCGTAGTTATATTCCTTTACCTCGGGACCTGCGGCATAAAACTCCTCCGCAAGCTCGGGGATAAGCTCCTGAGAGCTGAAAAGCTGGTCAACCGCGGTCTTTACAACCGCCATGTTCTCATCAACAATCATGATGACGTAATTGCCGTTTTCATATATAACCGCCTGGTTAAGAAGCTCCACATTCTCGGGGAAATAGCGCTCATCAGACATGATGGTGTTATCTCTGTGGGTTTCATAAGCCTTCTTTACGGTTTCAACGTCGGCGGAATCCTTCACGCACAGAATGATGATTTCATTTGCCGCCGTAGAGGTGGAGATTGCCATTGCACCGTCGGAGAGGATTGCCGCGTCAATTCCGAGATACATATTCAGCATCACGGCAAAATCGCTGTCCTCCATGCCGATGAGCTTGTCCGCAGTCTTAGCTCCGCTGTTCTGCTGCACAGCTGCCACAAGGTCCTTGACAGAGGTTTCAAGACTTTCGCCGGATTCTTTTCCGCCGCAGGCACACAGGGCAAACAGCATTGCCAGCGTCAGCATAACACATATTACTCTTTTCATCTTCTTACTCCGGAAAACAAAACTAAATGTCACTAAATATCACTTAGTAAATCATACCACATATTCGCCGTCAATCAACATAATAATTCATTTTTTTATTGTAAACTGTCGGAGAATTTGCCTGCTCATTTTTGTGTAAAATCACATCTTGACACTTATGTCCGTGTCAGCCTTAAGACAGTCTCTCAACTGCTCAAAAAGCATATTGCGGTTTGCGGGCGTAATAATGAACAGTTCACAGTCGGGGTGCTTTCTAACGGCTCTGAGGAAGTCGGTGTTCTGCGCCTTGACGGAGGCAAGAACGTCATAGTTTCCGTCAAGAATGCGCATTACGGCCTTTTGAAACAGCGGCGACGCGCTCTCAAGCGTTCCTATCTCGTCGAGAATTACAAGGCTGCCCTCGGGTATGTTTTCAAGATAGGAAACTCCCAGCGTATCCAGAAGCTCGGGGTGCTTTTCCGCACTTCTGTCGGCGTTGAATTTCATGATAACCGCCGCATCGCGTATGTCCTCGGGCGGATTTGCGCGGTCATAGAGGTAAACGCGGGATATGCCGTATTCATCGTCGGGCATACGCACCGTGATATAGCCCGCGGGCTTTTTGTCAATGAGCTTTTCCAGCTTTGTAATCAGCGTGCTTTTTCCCGCGTGAATATCGCCGCAAATGAGGAATTTCAAAATAATGCCTCCCAACCGCTTTAATCGCACTTGATTAGGTTACACTTATGTTGTAAAATAAAAGTAATATCAGTATAGAATTATTTCTTAAGCTTGTCAATTAACCTTGAAAGGAACAAAATATAATGGCTGAAAAACTTGATATTTCCGAACTCAAGCAGGTGCTTTTTTCCGGAAAAAGCGTTAAAAACTTCAACAAGGACCTTGCAGACCCCGAAACCAAGCTGGGCATAGGCTCCGCCGCTGCCGAAGCAGGTGCTGCCGCTGCCGCAATGGTGCTTCTTGCAATAGGTAAAACCGGCTCCGACGACCCCGCTTTAGAGCAGGCTAAGAAAGACCTTGAAGCTCTGCGCGAATACTTCATCGTTCTCATCGACGAGGAAAACAAGGCAAAGATGCCTCTTGAAAAGCGTCTTGAGACAAATGCTCCCGAAAACGAAATCGAAGGCGGCTACCGCACCGCCTGCGCCATCATTGACGAGCTTGTCTACGTTGTAATCCACGTCATCGAAATTCTCGACGGCATAGCCGATAAGCTCTGCCCCTGCACCGCGGCAATCTGCTCCTCCGCAATTTTCTTCGGACGTGCCGCAATGGAAACCTGCCGCGTTCAGCTTGCATACTACTCCACCAAGATGAACGAGGAGGTTTACGCCCGCACCACCAAGCGCGCACCCGAAATTGCACTTGAAGGCGTCGTTCCCACAATGGACAAGCTCCTTGCAAAGTTTGCCGAAGCTCTGTAATAAATATCAACAGATATCACCTTAAAAAGTCGGGGAAAATCCCCGGCTTTTTTTGCCGCTTAAGTTGAAAAAAATGAAAATTGTGGTATAATATAAATTCAATTATAATGCGCTAATTGTTTGTAAATATAATACGGAGGTATTTAATAAATATGGGAAAGAAACAGTTTAAGGCCGAAAGCAAGCGTCTTCTCGACCTCATGATTAATTCCATCTACACCAACAAGGAAATCTTCCTGCGTGAGATTATTTCCAACGCGTCTGACGCAATCGACAAGCTTTGGTATCAGTCTCTCACCGATGATTCCGTCGGTCTTAACCGCGATGATTACCGTATCCGCATCTACATCGACAAGGAAGCCCGCACCATCACCGTCAGCGACAACGGCATCGGCATGACCATGGCCGAGGCAGAGTCCAACCTGGGCGTTATCGCAAAGAGCGGCTCCAACAAGTTCAAGAGCGAAATGGACGCGGCTCAGGCCGAGGACGTTTCCATCATCGGTCAGTTCGGCGTCGGCTTCTACTCCGCCTTTATGGTTGCCGATGAAGTCACCGTTCTCACCAAGAAGTTCGGCGAGGAAAAGGGCGTCAAGTGGCAGAGCAAGGGTGTTGACGGCTACACCGTCGAGGAAATCGACAAGTACCGCAGCGGCACCGATGTCATCATGCACATCAAGGAAGACACCGAGGAAGAGGTCTACGGCTCCTATCTTGAGGTATGGAAGCTGAAGGCGCTCATCAAGAAATATTCCGACTATGTCCGTTGGCCCATCGTCATGGACATCACCCGCACCGAAAAGCAGCCCACCGAGGAGAAGGACAAGGACGGCAATCCCGTTATGCAGAACGTCACCGTCACCGCTCCCGAAACCGTCAACTCCATGATTCCCATCTGGCAGCGCAGCAAGGCTGACGTTTCCGATGAGGACTGCGCCGCATGGTATAAGGAAGTTAACCGCGACCAGAACGACCCCTCCGTTATTCTCCGCGTCAACGCCGAGGGTAATGTGTCCTACAAGGCGCTGCTCTTCGTTCCCGAAAAGGAAATCGACAGCGGCATCACCGGTGCAACCAAGCACAAGGGTCTCAAGCTCTACTGCAACGGCGTTCTCATTATGGACGAGTGCGACAAGCTTCTCCACGATTACTTTGAGTTCGTCCGCGGCGTTGTGGACTCCCCCGACCTTTCCCTGAACATCTCCCGCGAGATTCTTCAGCACAACCGTCAGCTTAAGGTCATCGGCCAGAACCTTGAAAAGAAAATCAAGGGCGAGCTGGAAAAGATGATGCGCGATGACCGTCCCAAGTACGAGGAGTTCTGGAAGAACTTCGGCATTCACATCAAGTGCGGCGTATGCGACGAATACGGCCGCTACACCGATTTCCTCAAGGACCTGCTCATTTACAGCACCGGCGAGGAAAGCATGGTATCCCTCAAGGAGTATGTTGAAAACATGCCCGAAAGCCAGCAGGCAATCTACTTCTGCTCCTCCGATACCATCAAGCACGCAATGGACCTGCCCCAGTGCGAAGACGTACGCAACCGCGGCTATGAGATTCTCTATCTCACCCACCCCGTTGACGAAACCGTTCTGAACACCATCAAGAGCGTTGACGGCAAGCCCTTTGTCAACATCGTCACCGACGACCTTGGCTTCATGACCGACGAGGAGAAGAAGGAAGCTCAGGAGAAATCCGAGGAGTCAAAGGAAATCTTTGAGTTCATGCGTGAAAGCATTGCTGACGAGAACCTGAAAATCGTCATGTTCTCCAGCAAGCTGGTTTCCTCCGCCTGCTGCCTCACAAGCGCACCCGGCGGCATGACTCTTGAGATGGAAAAATACTTCCGCACCGCTCCCTCCGAGGAAATGCGCAAGCTGCGTGCAAACCGTGTCCTTGAGGTCAACGGCGAGCACCGCGCATTCCTTGCAATCAAGGAAGCCTATGACGCAGGCAACAAGGAAAAGGCCGCCGAGCTCTCCAAGATTCTCTACGTTCAGGCAGAGCTTCTTGCAGGTCTTGAGGTTGTTGATATTGCAGCCTACACCGAGCTTGTAACCAAGCTTTTCTGATAAGCTGAAAAACAGCCTGTCATTCTGAGCGGCAAGCCCCTCAGAATGACAAAGTAAAAATAATTTCGGAGGTCGCAATGGGTAAGCGATTGGGAATATATATACACATACCGTTCTGCGCAAGCAAATGCGGCTACTGCGACTTCTATTCGCTGGCAGGCTGCGACAAGAAGATGCCGGATTATCAGTCCGCGCTGCTTTCTCATATTTCAGAGTCCGAGGACTCCATGAAAACCTTTGAGATTGACACAATCTATGTCGGCGGCGGCACACCCAGCTACTACGGTGCAAAGCGCATCGTGGAAATTCTGGACGAGCTGAAGCGTCAGGGCAACGTCCGTCTTGATTCCGAAATCACGGTGGAGGTAAACCCCGACTCCGTAAAGCTTGACGAGCTTAAGCTTCTGCGCCGCGAGGGCGTCAACCGCATCTCCATCGGAGTTCAGTCAGCCGACAATGACCTGCTCAAAATCATCGGACGCAGGCACAACTTCAGGCAGGCTCAGCTTGCGGTGGACACCGCAAGAAAGGCGGGCTTTGAGAACGTAAGCCTTGACCTCATCTACGGTCTGCCCAGCCAGTCAAAAAGCGATTGGGCGGAAACACTTTCCAGAGCACTTGAGCTTCACCCGGAGCATCTCTCCTGCTACAGTCTCAAGCTTGAGGAAGGCACCCCCATGTTTGCCGATTACTTCGGCTCGCCGCTTATCCCCTGCGATGACGATCAGGCGGACATGTACCTTTATACCGTTGAAACCCTTGAGCACTACGGTCTTCCCCAGTACGAAATTTCCAATTTCGCCGTGCCGGGCTTTGAGTCAAGGCACAACATGAAATACTGGACGCTTGAGGACTACATGGGCTTCGGTCCCGGCGCACATTCCTACGTCAACGGTGTACGCTACAGCTATGTCCGCGACCTTAACCGCTATATTTCCGCCGTCAACGGAGACGAACAGATTATTGACGAATACGAACAGAGCATTCCCGTTCAGAGCGCCGCAGAATATATCATGCTCGGCATGCGTACAAATCGCGGCATATCGGCGGACGAATACCATAAAATATATCTCAGCGATTGGACGCCTCTTGAAAAAACCTTTGCAGACTTTGCGGACAAGGGCTGGGCAAAGAAAAACGGCGACCGCTGGAGTCTTACTCCCTCGGGTATGCTTATCTCCAACTCGCTGATTAATGTCATGCTTGAGGCTCAGACCGGTGCCAAGGTGGAATTTAACCCCTGGATGAAGCCCGCATTTGACGCCACAGAGAAACAGACGCTGCCCCAGGGCGACAACCAGCGCTTTGAGGAGTTTTACCGCAGGATAGCCGAAGAGAGTCGAAAGGAGCATTAAATGGCAAAGGGTAAGCACGAGGTCAAAAAGACCTCAGCGACAAAGAAAACACCGGCAAAAAAAGCCGCTCCGAAGAAGTCCGAATCACAAAAGACGAGGACAAAAAAGAAAACCGCAAGAAAAAGAGTAAAAACCGGCGGCGCAAAAAAGGCCGTTCTGATTATCCTGCTTGTTCTCGGAATACTTGCTCTGGCAGCATTGGCAGTCGGCATATTTGCCGGCAGGAGCGACACTATTCACCCGAATCTTGAGCTGAACGGCATTGCCGTCGGCGGCATGACCGTTAAAGAGGCGGAAACTGCCCTTGACGCAGGCGGCTGGGAAGCTCAGGACAACTATTCCGTGCTTGTAAAGCTCCCCGCAGGCTACAGCTTTACCGTCACGGCAAAGGAAGCAGGACTTACAATGACCTGCCGTGAGGCAGCCGAGGCAGCCTATGCCTACGGCCACAGCGGTGATATTTTCACCGACCTCAAGGCTTATTTCAAGTGCATCACCGGCAATGCCGGCACCGCAGATATTCTGGGAATAATCAATTCCGATCTTGTTATGGAGCGCATCGACGGCGCAGTAACCGAGCTGAACGAAAAGCTCAAGGAAGGCTATGTCGTTGACGTGGAGAAAGAGCTTCTCTATGTTGTAAAGGGCGCCGATTCGGTGGAAATTGACCCTCAGCTTGTATATCAGCTCATTCTCGATGCCTTTAACAAGGGCGACAAAGAGGCTACTTATCCCTTTGAGGCAGAGGGCAGCGACAGCTGCGATTTTAAGAAAATCCGCGATGAAATCTATGCGGAGCCTCTTGATGCAGCCTATGACAAGGAAACCCACAAGGCAACCGAAAGCTGCATAGGCATTGACCTTGACGTAAAGGCCGCCGAAAAGATTTTCGCCAAGGCGAAGATGGGCGAGCTTGTGGAAATTCCCCTTAAGGTAACAATGCCCAAGTACACCACCGAGCAGCTTGACGAAATGCTGTTCCGCGACTGTCTCGGCAAGCAGACCACAAGCTATTCCACAAGCGGTGCGGGCCGCTGCACCAATGTTGAGCTTTCCGCCTCCAAGATTAACGGCGTTATCCTCAACCCCGGTGATACCTTCTCCTACAACGATGTTGTGGGCAAGCGCACCTCCGCCGCAGGCTTCAAGTCCGCTTCTGCTTATTCCGGCGGCAAGGTAGTTCAGGAAATCGGCGGCGGCATCTGCCAGACCTCCTCCACCCTGTACTGTGCGGCGCTTTACGCAAACCTTAAGATTACGGCACGCGACTGCCACCACTTTGCCGTTTCCTATCTGCCCTACGGCATGGACGCAACGGTTTCCTGGGGCGGTCCCGAATTTAAGTTCGTAAACAACCGCGATTTCCCCATTAAGATTGTCACTCACTGTGAAAACAAGCAGCTCACCGTTGAAATCTGGGGCACCGATGTCGACGGCAGCTATGTTGAAATAACCGCAAGCTCGGGCAGCAGCTCCACGGGCATAAATGCCACAACCTACCGCTGTGTTTATGATAAGGACGGCAACCTGCTGAGCCGTACCCTCGAGGCAACAAGTTTCTACCACTATCATACCGAGGATCCCGAGCCTACTCCTACCCCCACTCCCTCCGATGAGCCTCAGCCCACAGAGGAGCCTCAGCCCACAGAGGAGCCCGTACCTACGGACATTCCGATTGAGTCCGCCGACCCCCTTGACCCGTGATAACGAATTTACATACTAAAGATTGGAGATATAAGCATGAGTAAAGAAACCTTTTACATCACAACACCTATCTATTATCCCTCCGACAAGCTCCACATAGGTCACACCTACTGCACCGTCGCCACCGACGCCATCGCCCGCTACAAGAGAATGTGCGGTTATGACGTAATGTTCCTCACGGGCACCGATGAGCACGGTCAGAAAATCGAGGAAAAGGCAAAGGAAGCAGGCGTAACTCCCCAGGAGTTCGTGGACAGAATCGTTGAAGGCGAACACGGCGTTCTCGACCTGTGGAAGCTCATGAACATCTCCAACGACCGCTTTATCCGCACCACCGACGACTACCATGTTGAGTCCATACAGCGCATCTTCAAGAAGATGTACGACAAGGGCGACATCTACAAGGGCGCATACAAGGGTATGTACTGCACTCCCTGCGAAAGCTTCTGGACCGAGAGCCAGCTTGTTGACGGAAAGTGCCCCGACTGCGGACGCCCCGTTCACTATGCCGAGGAGGAAGCCTACTTCTTCAAGCTTTCCAAGTACGCAAAGCCCGTTCAGGAGCTTCTTGAAAGCGGCGAGTTCCTGCAGCCCGCTTCCCGTGTGAACGAGATGATAAACAACTTCATCAAGCCCGGTCTTGAGGACCTCTGCGTTTCCCGCACAAGCTTCAGCTGGGGCATTCCCGTGGACTTTGACCCGGGTCACGTTGTTTACGTCTGGGTTGACGCACTCTTCAACTACTGCACCGCCATGGGCTACCTCAACGACAAGTACGACGATTTTGAAAAGTACTGGCCCGCACACCACATCGTCGGCAAGGAAATCGTCCGCTTCCACTCTATCATCTGGCCCGCAATGCTCATGAGCGTTGAGCTGCCCCTGCCCAAAAAGGTTTACGGTCACGGCTGGCTCGTAATCGACGGCGGCAAGATGTCCAAGTCCAAGGGCAACGTTGTTGACCCCTATCTGCTTGCTGATATGTTCGGCGTTGATGCGCTTCGCTTCTTCCTGCTGCGCACCTTCCCCTTCGGCTCCGACGGCAACTTCTCCAACGAGCTTCTGATTAACACCATCAATGTTGACCTTGCAAATGACCTGGGCAATCTGGTTTCCCGCACCACCGCCATGGTGGATAAGTACTTCGGCGGTAAGCTCATTCCCGAGCGCGAGGCTGACGAGCTTGACAACGAGCTTATCGAAATGATTAAATCCGCTCCCGCAAAGTACGCGGCACAGATGGATAACTTCCAGCTTCACCTTGCACTTGAGGAAGTGTTCAAGCTCATTCAGCGCGCCAACAAGTACATCGACGAAACTGCACCCTGGGTGCTGGCAAAGGAAGAGGCAAAGAAGCCCCGCCTCGCCACCGTCATGTACAATCTTCTTGAGGCTCTGCGCGCTGCCCTCACCATGCTGAAGCCCTTCACTCCCGAAAGCTGCGACAAGGCTCTTGAGCAGATTGGCGGCACCGATGTCGCGGTATGGGACAACGCAGGCAAATACGGCGTAATGCCCGCAGAGGCAGTTGCCCACAAGGGTGAAACCCTCTTCCCCCGCATTGACATGGCAAAGGCCCTTGAAGAGCTTGAGGCCGCAAAGAAAAAGGCCGAGGGTCCCAAGTTCCCGCCCGTTCTTCCCAATGTTGACATCTCCGAGTTTGCAAAGTGCGATATGCGCGTTTGCAAGGTTCTGTCCTGTGAAGCCGTGAAGAAGAGCGAAAAGCTCCTCAAGTTCCAGCTTGACGACGGCAGCGGCACTCCCCGTCAGATTCTCAGCGGCATTCACAAGTTCTACGAGCCCGAACAGCTTGTGGGCAAGACCGTTGTTGCAATCCTCAACCTGCCCAGCCGCAAGATGATGGGTCAGGAATCCAACGGCATGCTGCTTTCCGCAGTCCATGAGGAAAACGGCAAGGAAGAGCTTCACCTGCTCATGCTTGACGATTCCGTTCCCGCAGGCTTCCAGCTCTGCTGATTACAAACAAAAAATCACCGGCAAGGATAACCCTGCCGGTGATTTTTATTGCTTTATTCAGACCTTGGCTTTTTCGTATTTGTTGTGCAGCGCTCTTATGCCGCGGGCAATGACATAGGTCACAGCAGGCAGAACAACATAGCTGATATACCAGAAGCCGCCGATGTTGAAGCCGTAGAAGTCGGGCCATTTTTCCGTAAAGACAACCATGACAAGATAAACGGTGCCGTAAATAAGTGTCGGCACAACGCCCCACCAGGTCTGCTTTTTGGAAAGGGCAAGACCGCGCTCAAGGAAGCAGAAGGATATGACGGCAAGCAGCGGGCAGATGAGGTGCAGCTCAAGGCATACGCCGCTGAACATTTTTCCGTAGCCCTGAGTGGGACCGAGGAAGAACACAACCACCAGCATGGTGAGGCTTACGGCAACGGTGCCTATAAACTTGAGAGTCAGCGCCCATTGTGGAATTTCGTCCCTGCCGCTTTTAAGCGCCTTGATATTAAAGGGAACAAGAACAAGGCAGCAGAGCGCCGCAAGAATGTTGGAGTCGTTTGTGAAGAACACAAAGCAGCCTGTTTTGCCGACGCCCATATTGCCGGTGCCCGTCTGTGAGCCCTCAGGTCCGAAGAACCACATTATCGAAATGAGCACCAGCACAAACATGGCGATGTTCATAACAAGGGATATTGCATTTCTTATTCTGACGTTTTTAATATTTCCGGACTTTACCTCTCCGCTCATAACGCACCTCTCTGTTTTTGATGGAATAATTATACCGTATTTTTTCGCTTGTGTCATCTGTCATATTGAAATTCGGCTTAATTTTGATATACTGAAAGCAAACAGCCCGGAGGTGTGTTATGAAAAATTTAAAGGACTTTGACAGAATTCCACTTGCGATACTTCCTACCCCCATGCACAAGCTTGAAAACATCAGCCGCATTCTCGGCACAAACGTCTGGATTAAGCGCGATGACCTGACGGGCATCGGTCTCGGCGGCAACAAGGTCAGAAAGCTTGAGTTTCTCCTTGCCGACGCCAAAAGGCAGGGCGCGGAAATTGTATTCACTACTGGCGGAGCCCAGTCCAACCACGCAATGCTCACCGCTGCCTGCGCAAAGCGCCTGGGCATGACTCCCATTCTCATTCTCAAAAAGCGCGGAGTCACCGACAGAAAGGGCAACCAGCTTCTTGAGTATCTCATGGATACTGACGTGCGCTTTATGGATACGGACAGCTATGACGATATTTACGCCGAAATGGACAGAGTTGGCAAGGAGCTTGGAAAGCCCTACTATAAAATTCCCTGCGGAGGCTCAAACGCCCTGGGCTCTCTCGGCTATGTTGCCTGCATGAAGGAAATTGCCGAAAGCGGCGTGCATTTTGACCACGTTATATGCGCCGAGGGCAGCGGCGGCACCCACGCAGGCGTTGCGCTGGGCGCAAAGCTCTTTATGCCCGGCACAAAGACAACGGGCATGATGGTTGACGATGACCCCTTTGACGTTATAACCACGGGCATCATGAAGGAGGCCGCAAAGCTTCTCGGGCTTGATTTGGCAATCACCTCCGCAGACGTTCATCTGCTGAATATGTGCGGCCCGGGCTACGCCATTCCCTCCGAGGAGGGCAACGCCGCGATCCGTATGCTTGCGGAAAACGAAGGTCTGTTCCTTGACCCCGTATACACGGGCAAGGCCTTTGCGGGACTCATTAAGCTTGCAGAAGAGGGCGCCTTCAAGCCCACGGACAACGTGCTTTTCCTCTACTCAGGCGGTGCAGGCGGTCTTTTCGCCGTTGACATTGATTTGGGATAAAACAAAAACCCACCCCGAAGTTTTCACACTTCAGGGTGGGTTTTGATGTTACTTTTAGTAGGCAACGCCCCAGTAAATCATGTGCTTTGCTTTTCTGCCGCAGATGGGGCAGGTGTCGCCCAGGTCTTCCTGCTTGAAGGGAATGCAGCGTGAGGACATGCCCGCCTCTTCCTTCATCTTCATTTCGCACTCAAGCTCGCCGCACCACATGGTCTTGATGAAGCCGCCCTTGGTTTCCTGAATTTCCTTTGCTTCCTCAAGGGAATGTGCCTCGAAGATATGCTCGTCAAGGTTCTTCTTTGCCTTGTCGAAGAGTCCCTGCTGAACATCGTCAAGCAGCTCGGGAAGCTTTGCCGCAAGCTCGTCGAGGGAAACGGAAATCTTCTCTCCGTTGTCGCGGCGGACTGCCATGCAGACATTGTTCTCAATGTCGCGGGGACCGATTTCGATGCGGAGGGGAACACCCTTCATCTCGTACTGTGCGCACTTCCAGCCCAGGCTGTTGTCGCTGGTGTCAATCTTTGCGCGGATACCTGCGGCCTTGACGGTCTCGTAAAGCTCGGTTGCCTTTTCGATGACGCCTTCCTTATGCTGTGCAACGGGAACGACAATGACCTGAATGGGTGCGATGCGGGGAGGCAGAACCAGACCGCTGTTGTCGCCGTGGGTCATGATGATGCCGCCGATGATGCGGGTGGACATACCCCAGGAGGTCTGATGGGGGTACTTCAGCTTGTTGTCCTTATCGGTGAAGGTGATGTCAAACTGCTTTGCAAAGCCGTCGCCGAAGTAGTGGCTGGTGCCGGACTGCAGAGCCTTACGGTCGTGCATCATGCACTCGATAGTGTAGGTGTTGACTGCGCCTGCAAACTTTTCCTTGTCGGTCTTATTGCCGCGGATTACGGGCATTGCAAGATAGTTCTCGCAAAGGTCGGCGTAAACCTCAAGCTGCTGGAGGGTTTCCTTGCGTGCTTCCTCCTCGCTTATATGCAGGGTGTGTCCCTCCTGCCACAGAAATTCTCTGCCGCGGAGGAAGGGACGGGTGGTCTTTTCCCAACGGAGCACGCTGCACCACTGGTTATAAAGCATGGGCAGGTCGCGCCATGAATGTACGGTGTGGCTCCAGTGGTCACAGAAAAGGGTTTCGGAGGTGGGGCGGATACACAGACGCTCGGGGAGCTCCTCGCTGCCGCCTACGGTTACCCATGCGCACTCAGGCGCAAAGCCCTCAACATGATCCTTTTCCTTCTGCAGAAGGCTTTCGGGAATGAGCATGGGCATGGACACGTTCTCATGTCCGCCCTCCTTGAACATTCTGTCAAGCTCCTTCTGGATATTTTCCCAGATTGCATAGCCGTAGGGACGCAGGATAAAAAGTCCCTTTACGCCTGAGTAGTCGACGAGCTCCGCCTTGGTGCAAACGTCGGTGAACCACTGGGCAAAGTCCTGCTCCATATCGGTTATCTGTTCAACTTTCTTTTCTTTTGCCATTTTTGTTTTCTCCTATCTGCCAGAGGCCTTCCTCCAGCATATTTTAACCAATTTATTTTATCTGCGTACCCTTTCAATGTCAACGAAAATTGTTGACAATGCGTAAACTTTCACAAATTATCTTGACCGAAGCAATAATTTCAAATATAATATAGCATAATATGTAAACCAAATACCGCAAATTACGTCTATATTAGTATCAGCGCAAATTCTCTACGGAGGTGACGCGTATTAACAGACAGCGTTACATGGCTGAGCTTTCGAAGCTGCTTACCTTCATGTTCAAGGAAGACAGGGACGAAATTATTCAGCATTACAACAAAATGCTCGATGAGGCCGAAGACGAGGAGGCCATGCTGGAGGAGTTCGGCTCCCCCACCAAGCTTGCCGTTACAATTTCCCGCAGCTACAACCGTGAGGTCAGGAAGCTTGCGGTGAACGCAGATTCCAAGGAAGCTGCCACCGCACCCGAAACCTTCACTTCCATAACCCCCGCAAAGCGTGAAGAGGAAGAAGAAGCGGAGCAGAAGGAGCCTGAAGCTCCCGCCTTTACCGGAAGCTATGAGGACATCGTTGAGGAAATCCGCAAGGAGAGAGCCGCAGAGCAGGGCATTGAATATGTTCCTCTCTTTGTAAAGGAAGAGGCTCCCGCCGAGGAAGACACTCC
>JAZRVW010000010.1:0-5642 GCA_045599385.1 Oscillospiraceae bacterium
GCACGAGCCGATCATCGACCGGGACACTTTTGATAAAGCACAGTCACTTTTTAACCGAAACATCCGCAAGGCGCCGAATAATAACAATGTTCATCTGTTCGCAGGGCTGATCAAATGCGGCACCTGCCACCGTGCGATGAACCGAAAATTCAACAGTCATTCCTACGGTGTTTACGGGTATTACCGCTGTGCAACGGCACGTAAAATGCGAAAGGGCGCCTGCACAAATCATTCTATCCGCATTGACAAACTGGAAGAAGCGGTGCTTGTTTATTTGCAGACGGTGGTCAAAACGGCGGTATCGCTCGACGAAGTTCTGAAGAAGATCAACAACAGTCCCGCCCGGAAGAAAGAGTCCAACCACGTTCAGAAGCTTTTGAAAACACAGCAGGCAGAACGAGATAAACTGGTGCGGAATATGGTGGATCTGTACCCGGACTGGAAAGCAGGCGTGATCTCGCAGGAAGAATATATGCTCATCAAAGCGAATATGAGTGAGAAGATCAAAGCGCTGGATGCGATGATCGCTAACCTCGAAAAGAACGCCGTCGAGATCGAAAAAGGTATCAGTACGGAAAATGATTTCATCGCCCATTTCAAAAAGTACGGTAATTTTGAAAAACTGACCCGTGGGATGCTTGTGGAGTTGGTGGATGAGATCCGTGTTCACGAGGGCGGGATGATCGAAATAGACCTCAAATTTGCGGACGCTTATAAGCAGTTGATCGAGTATATCGAGCTGAATGAGAGCGTCGCCAAGGTGGCATCGTAACGAAAAATCGGAGGCGGGATGCCTCCGATTTTTTACTTTTCGGAGCAAAAATGCCCCGATTTTCGCCTTATGGTCTATACTTAACAGTAACTCACCCATAGCGGCACCCATATAAAAAGTCCGAAAACCCGCATAAATAAAGGGTTTTAACAATTTGTGAAATTTTATCGTCTACCCTTGACATTTTCCCCCGCGGCATATAAAACGCTGAAGGCACATTTTGAGGATACGGGCAGGACTCCCGACTATTATGACATGATTGTGACAGGTGACCTCGGCGCTGTCGGTCACGACATTCTTGAGGACCTGTTCCGCAAAAACGGCATTGCGCTCAACACCTTTTACACCGACTGCGGTGTGCTGATTTTTAACCGCGAAAAGCAGGACGTTCACGCAGGCGGTTCGGGCTGCGGCTGCTCGGCATCGGTTTTCGCGTCCTATATTATGCGCGGCTTTGAGGATAACAACTGGAAAAAGGTGCTTTTTGCCCCTACCGGTGCTCTGCTTTCCCCTACCTCCTCACAGCAGGGTGACAGCATTCCGGGAATCTGCCACGCGCTTGCAATCGAGGTGTAATTATGGATTATATGATGTATCTGAAAGCATTTCTCATCGGCGGTATTCTCTGTGCCATCGGTCAGCTCCTTATTGACAAAACAAAGCTGACGCCTGCGAGAATACTTACCATTTATGTGGTTGCAGGTGTAATTCTCGGTGCCGTCGGACTGTATCAGCCCCTTGCGGACTGGGCTGGAGCAGGTGCAGCCGTTCCTCTGACGGGCTTCGGCAACACTCTCGTAAAGGGCGTTAAAAAAGCCGTGGCAGAGTCGGGTGTTCTCGGCGCATTCACTGGCGGCTTCACCGCCTCCGCCGCAGGCATCTGCGCCGCCGTCTTCTTCGGCATCATTGTAGCATTATTATGTAAACCAAAAGAAAAGAAGTAATACCGCAATATCAAATAGTAAAGGACGTACGGCAAAACAGCCGTACGTCCTTCAGCGTGTCAAACAATTTTTGGGCTTGTGCGGTAATCAAGTCCGCCCTTGCGTTCTTCCTTTGCGTTATAGCCCAGTACATACAAATCGTGGGCCTTTGCGCCGAGCTCAAAAAGCTTCTGGGCTTCTCTTCCCATATCCTTTACGGAGGCGGGCTTGACAAGAACGGGTATTCTTGTGTTAATGCCGATTTCCTTGAGCAGCGCACAGCCGCGCTCATTTGCCGCAAGAACTCTTGCGTAGGGCGGTATGCCGTCTGCCATTTCCGAGGTAATGCCGAGAGCTGCGCACATGAGCATTCTTCTTATGCGGCTGAGGGCATAGCGTTTTGATTTTGCCGCGGCTGCAATGGCGTCAAGTCCCGTTTCCTCGCGGCAGGCTGCTGCAAGGCGGTTTGAAAGTCCCGCAGCGCCGTCGGGCAGAGCCGCAAAATCAGAAGCGTTGAGCATGCGCAGGCGTGAAATTATCTGCATTTCCAGGTGCTCCATCATGACGGGGCCACGTCCGAGTGAATCCTCGCGGGCGTAAATCTTCGCCGCAGCTTCGGGAACGCTGTCGGAAATATCCATGCCGTGTGAAAGGCGGGTACGGAGCTCAGAGGCGGAACGCGGACCGCTGTCCCCTTCCTTATCATGCCCGGAGCCTATGCGACCAACGGTGACGGGCTTTACCCTCAGGCTCTGGTTATAAATTGCTTTAATATACTCCACAGCTAAAATGTTGTTCGGCATTTCAAGAAGCTTTGCAGCTTCGCCGATGCGATTGTAAACAGCCTTCTGACGTGCCGCGGCAAAGGACAGGGTATCGTCCTTTTCAAGCTCAGCCTTGATTTCGCCCACTATAAGCGGGTCAATAAGCGTTTCAGCAAGCTTTTCGAGCGCTTTCAAATCGCCGCACTCAGAGCCGAAGGACAGATGAGTTACGACACCGAGATTGCCGAGTATTCCCACAGCGCCTCTTGCAAAGCCCTCCGCAGAGGACAGCGCCCAGGGCGCAGGCAGTTCAAGCACAAGGTCAGCGCCGCTTTTCACAGCGGCTTCAGCACGTGCGAATTTTGAATATACCGCGGCCTCACCGCGCTGAATGAAATCTCCCGACATGACGCATACAACGGGTGCATCTTCTCCCAGGAGCTTTTTTGTTTCGTCAATATGGTACTTATGACCATAATGGAATGGATTATATTCCCCGACTATGCCTATAACGCTCAAAATGGCAGCCTCCTCAAAAATTTCTTGCTTTTTATGCAGAATGTAGTAAAATTAATAAGGTTGTTTACCATTATAATACATGGAATTAATTAATTTTACAATACGAAAGGAACACAATAATGAAGATTCTTGTTATCAACGCAGGCAGTTCTTCCCTGAAGTATCAGCTCATCGACATGGAGACCGAAAACGTAATGGCAAAAGGTCTCTGCGAGCGTATCGGCATTGACGGTCATCTGAAGCACACTCCTCTGGTAGACGGCAAGCCCGTTTACAACGAGGATATCGCTCTCCCCACCCATGCAGAAGCAATCGCAGCAGTTATCGACAAGCTCACTTCCGCTGAGTACGGTGTTGTCGCTTCCATGAAGGAAATCGACGCTGTCGGCCACCGCGTTGTTCATGGCGGTGAGAAGTTCGCTTCCTCCGTTAAGATTGACGATGCAGTTATGGCAGCACTTGAGGAATGCACTCCCTTTGCTCCTCTGCACAACCCCGCAAACATCACCGGCATCAATGCCTGCCGCGAGGTTATGGGCGACGTTCCCATGGTTGCAGTTTTCGACACCGCTTTCCATCAGACCATGCCCGGCAAGGCATTCATGTACGCTGTTCCCTATGACTACTACAAGAACGACGGTATCCGTCGCTACGGCTTCCACGGCACAAGCCACCGCTATGTTTCCGCACGCTGCGCAGAGCTCATGGGCAAGCCCATTGAAGAGCTGAAGATCGTTTCCTGCCACATGGGCAACGGCTCCTCCCTGGCAGCAATCGACGGCGGCAAGTGCGTTGACACCTCCATGGGCTTCACTCCCCTGGTTGGTCTTCCCATGGGCACCCGCTGCGGCGACCTTGACGCAGGCGTTATCCAGTTCATCATGAACAAGTACGGCATGAACATTGACGAGATGCTGGCTGTTCTCAACAAGAAGTCCGGCGTTCTGGGCGTTTCCGGCGTTTCCTCCGACTTCCGCGATCTCGACAACGCAGCCGCTGAAGGCAACGAGCGCGCACAGCTTGCTCTGGACATGTTCCATTACTGGGTCGCAAAGGTTGCAGGCTCCTACGTTGCAGCCATGAACGGCGTTGACGCAATCATCTTCACCGCAGGTGTCGGTGAAAACTCCAAGTCCTCCCGCAAGGCAATTGCCGAGTACTTCGGCTACCTCGGTGTTGAGATTGACGACGAAGCAAACTCCAAGCGCGGCGAGGATATCATGATTTCCACTCCCGACTCCAAGGTCAAGGTATTCGTTATCCCCACCAACGAGGAGCTGGTCATCGCACGCGATACCAAGGAAATCTGCGGCTGATTTCAGATACGCTGCACCGCTTCAGGTTATCGCTTTTGCGTCAGCCCGACCGGTTAAAGCTCAATTTCGTCGGTGCACTCGCGTTTTGAATCGGTACAAAACAATATTCAACAGTGCGGTACATTTTAAGTACCGCACTTTTTATATGGACAGCTTATCACACGATTTTCTTGACCGCAGCTTAAAACACGGTATAATATCCCAGAGAGGAGATTTCACCATGAAAGATTATTTTAACTTCAAAAAGCGTTGGATTTTTTACATAGTATTTACCGCAATATATTTCGGAATGTCAGCTATGCTGTATATAATTCCCGAAAGCACCGGGGCGCTGATTGTCAGCATGGTTGCCGTCGGTGCCGTTTCACTTTTCGTCTATACCCTGCTTTACAAGCGCTTTGACCTGTGGCCTATTCTGTATTCCCTGCTTCTTTTGGGACTTGTTTCCCTTCCCGGTTTAATATTCAGCATGAGCTCTCCGGGCAACGAATCATATACGAAGCTCTACCTTCTCATGATGTTCCACTGCTGTCTTCAGTTCCTTGTAATATGCGTGGCGTATTTTTTTGTAAAAGTAGCAAAAAACATTGAAAAAGCAAGGAAAAATCCTTGACATCGGGTGTTTCGCGTGATAATATGTCAAGGCCGCATTGAGTGGGTTGGCAAGTGGGAACTGTCTCACACCTACAAGAGCGAGACCTGAAGAAAGGATTGAACGTTCATGAAGCATGCTATTTTCGTAACCGGCGGCAAGCAGTATCGCGTAGCAGAAGGCGATGTCATCTTCATCGAGAAGCTCGATGTTGAGGCAGGCGAAGCTGTTAAGTTCGACCAGGTTCTTGCAGTCATCGACGAGGAGAGCTCCGTATTCGGCACTCCCGTTATTGAAGGCGCATCCGTCTCCGCAAATGTCGTAAAGAACGGCAAGGGCAAGAAGGTTCGCGTTTACAAGATGAAGCCCAAGAAGGGTTATCGCAGAACTCAGGGCCACAGACAGCCCTATACCAAGGTTCAGATTGAAACCATCAACGCATAATTTTTCCGCAACTGATATTGACTAATGGAGGTGTAACCTTAATGGCACATAAAAAAGGTATGGGTTCTACCAAGAACGGCCGCGACAGTGAGTCTAAGCGTCTTGGACCTAAGAGAGCAGATGGTCAGTTCGTTCTGGCCGGCAACATCCTTGTCAGACAGCGCGGAACTAAAATCCACCCCGGTACCAACGTTGGTAAGGGTAAGGACGATACCCTGTTCGCCCTCGTTGACGGCAAGGTAAAGTTCGAGCGCATGGGCAAGGACCGCAAGAAGGTCTCTGTTTACGAAGAAATCGCTCAGTAAATGAAGA
>JAZRVW010000011.1:0-10000 GCA_045599385.1 Oscillospiraceae bacterium
ATCCTCAGGATAATAATAGTAGTTGTTATACATTCTGTAATCCGGCAGAGCACGCTGAACATCGAGACTTATGCCGTAGATATTCATTATCTCCTCATATCTCATATAGCGTTTCGTCTCTTCCGGTTTGTCGGAATCGTCGTCAGCATCGGCATCAGCATCAGCGTCAGCGTCTGCGTCATCATCGGCGTCGGCATCGGCATCGCTTTCCCACCTTTCAGGGTCAATATACGATATCTGCCTTGCCGTGTAGTATTTCACGGGCTCTCCCTGGTTTATTATAAGCTTTATCACCTCGGGCTGAGTGGGAGTTTCCGTGGGCTGCGACGTGGGTGTCTGCGTGATTTCCGGGCTTTGAGTTTCCTCAAGTCGCTGCGTTACTGCGGGAGGCGCGTAAGGCTCGGGAATGCGCGGCGGGTCTTTGAGAAGTCCGCTGCCGAAGATTATTATTGCGGCGCAGGCGGCAAGGGCAAGAGCGCCGATAACAGCCCCGCGTTTTTTCTTTTTCGGTTCGTAAACCTCGGCGATGATTTCATCATTAAGCTCGCCCACGGCATCAATTATTGCATCGGAAAAATTCACACTATCCCCTCCTTTTGCAGATAATCACGCAGCTCTTTCCGCATATTGCAGAGAATGTGACGCACACGCTGGTCATTTATTTTTTCTTCCTCCGCGATGGTTTTTGTTGCTTTGAACTCAAAATAGCGTTTCAGAAAAATCCTGCGCTTTACTCCGTCGCAGCCTTTGAGATACTCCCCTATTGCCCTTGAGAGCTCCCTTTCCGCCAATTTTTCGCCCATATCAAAATCCGAGGGAAACTCCTCGTTAAGTTCTTCAAGGGCGCGGCAATATTCGCTGTCGCGTTTCAGCTTTCTGAAGCGGTCAATTGACAGGTTGCGGGTGATTTTTGCGATAAATGCCTTAAAATTCAACGGTTTTTCGGGTGGAATGACATTCCACAGACGCAACAGCACATCAGAAAGGCACTCCTCCTCATCTCTCGCATCGTTGAGTATGCTGCGGCATATCGAGAGGCAGAACAGACCGTATTTATTTTTTGTTTCGCTTATGGCGGACTCGTCCCTGCGCCAGAACAAGTCGATTATCTTTGTATCTTCCATAGAGCACTCCCAGAAGCTTTCTGTTTATACAGACGAAGGCTGTGCATGATTTGTTCAGCAAAATTTCATGTTACCGGAATTGCGAAATGTGTTTTATTTTATTTGCAAATATTGTATACCATGATATTTTTCGCTTCAACTATTAGTCTGAGTATCCACATGCGATTTTCCGTCATAAATACAACTTTACATTCAAACAGCCCCACTCCGTGAGTGAGGCTGTTTATTCTTTATCATTTCATCAATTGCTATTGACTTTAGCGAGGTAGTGTGTTAGCATGATACTACGCTAACACGAGGTGATCACCATGACAAAGCTTCACACAGACCGGATTGAACAGTTGTTTCTCGCAATCAGCCGCATTGAAAACCCCGAGGAATGCTTTGCTTTTTTCGAGGATCTTTGTACGGTTAAGGAAATTCAGGATATGTCCCAGCGCTTTGAAACCGCAATCATGCTGCGCGACGGAATACCCTATTCCGAAATTGGCGCATCGCTGGGAGTGAGTTCCGCAACAATAGTCCGCGTGAACAAGTGCCTTAACTACGGCACAGGCGGCTACGGCAAGGTTATCGCAAAGCTGGAGGAATGATAATGGATTTCACAAACCTGATTATACGAAATGATGAAAAGGCCATCTTTTCCCTGCGTGCTCTATATCGCAGCCACGGCTATTCCCAGTTTAAGATGCGCAAGTTTGAGGAATACGACCTGTATGTAAAGAACAAGGATTTTCTTATTTCCGACAGCGTTATCACCTTTACAGATACCAACGGAAAGCTTATGGCGCTTAAGCCCGACGTAACCCTTTCCATTATTAAAAACACCAAGGACACACCGGGAGTTCAGAAGCTTTACTATAACGAAAACGTTTACCGCGTTTCCACACGCACTCATGCCTATAATGAGATTATGCAGGTGGGCCTTGAATGCATCGGCGATGTTGACGCTGACTGTGTGGTCGAGGTTTTAACCCTTGCAGCCGAAAGCCTTAAGAGCATATCCGAAAGCTATGTGCTTGACATTTCCCACATGGGCATTGTTTCCGAAATTCTTGATAAATGCAATGCGTCATTTGAGTGCAGAAAGAAAATTCTTCAGTGCTTCGGCGAAAAGAACGTTCACGGGCTGGCGGACATTTGTGAGGCTGACGGCTTTGCCGATGAGATGACCCGGCTTCTCCAAAAGCTTGTGCTTACCTGCGGCAGACCGGGCGAGGTTATGCCCGAAATCAAGGCCGCCCTCGGCGATATGGTTTCAGCACAGAGCATCAGCGAGCTTGAATATGTTGCCGCGGCTCTTGACAGCGAATGTGTCAACATCGATTTTTCCGTTGTAAATGACATGAACTACTATAGCGGCATTGTGTTCAAGGGCTTCATTGACCGTATACCCGCAGGTGTGCTCTCGGGCGGACAGTACGACAAGCTGATGAAAAAGATGGGCAGAAGCTCATCGGCCATCGGTTTTGCGGTGTATCTTGATATGCTGGAGCGGCTTGACGAGGAAGAGGAAAATGCAGAGCCCAAGGCCACTTTAAATATCGCTCTTCCCAAAGGTCGTCTCGGTGAAAAGGTATATGACATTTTCGAAAAGGCGGGTTTCCCCTGCCCTTCAATTAAGGAATCCAACCGCAAGCTGATTTTTGAAAATGAGGAAGTCGGCGTGCGCTATTTCTGGGTAAAGCCCTCCGACGTTGCCATCTATGTTGAACGCGGCGCCGCCGATATCGGTGTTGCGGGCAAGGATATTCTGCTGGAGTATGAGCCCGATGTTTACGAGCTTTTGGATTTGAACATGGGCAAGTGCCGCATGGCTGTTGCCGCACCCAAGGGCTTCAAAGACGACACGGAAAAGACCTTGAAGGTTGCAACAAAATTCTCCAACATCGCGCAGAACTACTACTCCACCCTGGGTCGCGACATTGACATTATCCACCTCAACGGTTCCATTGAGATTGCCCCGATTCTTGGTCTGTCAGATGTAATCGTGGACATTGTGGAAACAGGCACCACTCTTAAGGAGAACAACCTTGAGGTGATTGAAAATGTTGTTCCCATAAGCGCAAGACTCATTGCCAACAAAGCAAGCTCAAAATTCAGCGGAGACTTGATTGAAAAGATTGTAAGCAGCCTTAAGGAGCAGATAAATGATTAAGATATTAAAATACGGTGTTGACACCGACAAGGATATATTCACCCGCTTCACGCCACAGTACGGCGTTGAAGATGTTGTTTCCGAAATAATTTCAAATGTACGCAAAAGCGGCGACGCTGCGCTGTTTGAATACAACGAAAAATTCGACGGCGCGGTAATTTCGGATTTGCGTGTAAGCAAAGAGGAAATTGACGAGGCGCTGAAGGACGTAACTCCCGAATTCATCGAAATTCTCAAAAAGGCCGCCGCAAACATTCGAAAATTCCACGAGAAGCAGGTTCGCACAAGCTTCATCATAAACGACGAAGACGGCATTGTCATCGGTCAGAAGATAACCCCCATTGAGAAGGCCGGTCTGTATGTTCCCGGCGGAACGGCGCCCTATCCCTCCACAGTTCTTATGGACGCCATTCCCGCAAAGATTGCAGGCTGCAACGAGCTTGTCATGGTGACTCCTCCCGAAAAAAACGGCAAGGTGAATTCCGCAATTCTTGCCGCCGCATATATTGCAGGCGTGGATAAAATCTTCAAGGTGGGCGGCGCACAGGCCATTGCCGCCCTTGCCTACGGCACCGAAAGCATACCCAAGGTGGAAAAAATCGTGGGACCCGGCAACGCCTACGTGACCGAGGCAAAAAAGCAGGTCAACGGCATTGTTTCCATCGACGTAATTGCCGGACCCAGCGAGGTGCTTATGGTTGCCGACGGCAGCACAAATCCCAAATTCGCCGCAGCCGATATGCTGGCTCAGGCAGAGCACGACAGGCTATCCACCGCTGTGCTTATTACCGATTCCGAGAAGCTTGCAGCCGCCGTTCAGACCGAGCTTGAAAAACAGCTTGCGGAGCTTCCCCGAAAAGAAATTGCCGGCGCCTCCATCGAAAAAAACGGCAAGATTATTATCACCGACAGTATCGACACCGCAGTTATGATTGCAAATGAAATTGCTCCCGAGCATCTTGAGCTGTGTCTGGATAATCCCTTTGATTATCTCGACAAGGTGAAAAACGCGGGAAGCATTTTCCTCGGACGCTATTGCCCCGAGCCTTTGGGCGATTACTACGGCGGCACGAACCACACTCTGCCCACAGGCGGCACGGCAAAGTTTGCAAGTCCTCTGTCCGTTGACGATTTCGTTAAGAAATCCCAGTACACCTACTACACAAGAGATGCCTTCCGCCGTGTTAAAGACGACATTGCCTGCTTTGCAATGCAGGAAGAGCTTATGGGGCATGCCAGAAGCTGCCTTGTAAGATTTGAGGACGAAAATGAGTAAGTTTTTAAGTGAAAAGTTCACGGAGCTCACCCCCTACACACCGGGTGAGCAGCCTCAGAACAGAAAATACATAAAACTCAACACCAACGAATCACCCTTCCCTCCCTCTGAAAAGGCTGTCGCCGCAGCTTATGAGGAGGCCAAAAGGCTTCAGCTTTACTCCGACCCCGAGTGCAGAATTCTACGCAGCAAAATGGCGGAGTGTTTAGGCGTTTCGGAGAATGAAATCATTTTCACCAACGGCTCCGATGACATTCTCAATTTTGCATTTATGGCCTTCTGCGACAAGGGTGCCGCGTTTCCCGACATCACCTATGGCTTTTACCCCGTTTTCGCGGAGTTAAATCACGTTGCCGCAGTGGAAATTCCCCTCAGAGATGATTTCACCATCGACATTACCGATTATTTCAGCATTGGCAAAACCGTATTTATCGCAAACCCCAACGCCCCTACGGGCATTGCCCTGTCGGTCAGCGAAATTGAGGAGATAGTAAAATCCAATCCCGACAATGTTATTGTCATTGATGAGGCATACGTGGATTTTGGTGCCGAAAGCTGTGTGCCGCTGATAAAGAAATATGACAATCTTCTTGTTACGCAGACCTTTTCCAAATCGCGCTCAATGGCAGGCGCACGACTGGGCTTTGCCGTGGGCAGTGAGGCGCTTATCCGCGACCTGAACACCATAAGATATTCCACAAATCCCTACAACATAAACCGCATGACCATGGCAGCAGGCGTTGGCGTTCTGGAGGACGGGGACTACACCCGCACTAACTGCCGCTGCATCGCGGAAAACCGCGAATTTACAAAAGCAGAGCTTGAAAGGCTTGGCTTTGAATGTCTTCCCTCAAAGGCAAACTTCATATTCGCAAGACACCCGAATTATAACGGCAAAAAGCTGTATGAGGACTTAAAGGAAAACGGCATACTCATACGCCACTTTGAAAAAGACAGAATTAGGGAATATTGCCGCATCAGCATAGGCACAAAAGAGCAGATGCAGGCATTCATTTCCGCATTGGAGGAATTGCTATGAGAAACGCAGTCATAGAAAGAAAAACGGCTGAGACCGAAATAAAGCTCAAGCTTGAGCTGGACGGCACGGGTGTGTCGGAAATAAACAGCGGCTGCGGTTTTCTTGACCACATGCTGACGCTTTTCGCAAAGCACGGCAGGTTTAATCTTTCCCTTGATTGCAGGGGCGACACAGAGGTGGATTTCCACCACAGCGCCGAGGATATCGGTATCTGTCTTGGCAAGGCCTTTGCCGAAGCATTAGGCGACAAAAAGGGCATTAAGCGCTACGGCTTTTTCATTCTCCCCATGGACGAAGCCCTGGTGCTCTCCGCCCTTGATTTTTCAGGCCGCAGCTATCTGAATTTTGACGCGGCGATGCCCTCGGCACGTGTGGGCGATTTTGACACTGAGCTTGTTGAGGAATTCTGGTGGGCCTTTGTCCGCAACGCCGACTGCACCCTGCACATAAAGGAATTTGAGGGTAAAAACACCCATCACATAATCGAAGGAATTTTCAAGTGCGTTGCCCGCAGTATGCGGGAGGCCGTCAGCATTGACGAGGCCGCAAAGGACGAAATTCCCTCCACCAAGGGGGTACTGTAAAAAATGATTGCTATTATTGATTACGGAGTTGGAAATCTTTTTTCCCTGAAAAGCTCTCTTGCCGCAATTGGTGCAGAGGCTGTTGTAACGAAAAACGAAACGGAAATACGCAGTGCGGATAAGATAATTCTCCCCGGTGTGGGTGCCTTTGAGGACGCAATGCGAAAGCTCCGCGGTTCAGGTCTTGCGGAGGTCGTCAAGGACGAGGTAGCAAAGGGCAAGCAGCTCATGGGAATATGTCTGGGTATGCAGATGCTCTTTGAAAAAAGCATGGAGTACGGCGAGCATGAAGGCTTAGGTCTTGTGCCCGGCACCGTTATTCCCATCGGCGACGTAATTCCCGCCGACCTGAAAATTCCACACATCGGCTGGAACGCGCTGCATTTTAAGGGCGAGAAATGTCCGATTTTCAAATACATAAATGACGGCGACTGCGTTTACTTTGTCCACTCCTACTACGCCACGGGCTGTGAAGACTATACCGTTGCCACCGCGGAATACGGTGCCGAGCTTACTGCGGCGGTGCAGAACGGAAACGTTTTCGGCTGTCAGTTCCACCCCGAAAAGAGCGGCAAGGTCGGACTTAACATTCTCCGCGCTTTCTGTGAAAGTCAGGTGGGCGAATGATTATTTATCCCGCAATCGATCTGTACGGCGGAAAAGCCGTGCGTCTGTACAAGGGTGATTACGCACAGATGACCGTTTACAGCGACAACCCCGTTGAGATAGCCCAAGACTTCAAGGTGCAGGGCGCACAGAGAATCCACATTGTCGATCTTGAGGGTGCCAAATCAGGCAGCACGCCCAATCTGGAAACCGTTCTACGCATCAAAAACGCCACGGGTCTGTTCTGCGAGGTCGGCGGCGGCATAAGGACTATGGACGTGGTTTCGCGCTATCTTGACGCAGGCGTTGACCGTGTGATTTTAGGCACGGCGGCAGTAACCGAGCCCGGATTTGTCGAGGCGGCCGCTGCAAAGTACGGTGAAAGGATCGCGGTGGGTGTTGACATTCGCGACGGCTGTGTGGCGGTTAAGGGCTGGACGGAGAAAACGGAGCTTGATGCCTTTGATTTTTGTGAAAAAATGCAGGGTCTTGGCATTAAGACCGTAATATGCACAGACATATCCCGCGACGGAGCCATGAAAGGCACAAACCGTGAGCTTTACAAGGCTCTTTCCCAGGAGCTGAGCATGGACATCATCGCCTCAGGCGGTGTTTCCGACCTTGATGATGTTAAAGCACTTCGTGCAATGGATATCCACGGCGCGATCATCGGCAAGGCGTACTACACAAAGGCAATAAATCTTAAAGATGCAATAGAGGCTGCACTATGATAACAAAAAGAATTATCCCCTGCCTTGATGTGAGAAACGGCAGGGTTGTAAAGGGCGTAAACTTTGAGGGGCTCAGCGATGTTTCCTCCCCCGTGGAGCTGGCAAAATACTACAGCGAAAACGGTGCTGACGAGCTTGTTTTCTACGATATTACCGCATCTGCCGAAGGCAGAAGTCTGTTCACCGACATTCTCTGTGAAACAGCCAAAACCGTCTTCATTCCTCTGACGGTTGGCGGCGGCATCAATTCCGTTGCGGATTTTGACCGCGTTCTGAAATGCGGCGCGGACAAGGTCAGCGTAAATTCAGGCGCAATAAAAAATCCCGGTCTTGTTTACGAGGCCGCAAAGCTTTACGGCAACCAGTGTGTTGTGCTTTCGGCAGACGTAAAGCGCGTTGACGGTATTTTCCGCGTTTTCGCCAAGGGTGGAAGAGAGAACACCGGCATGGAGGCTGTAGAATGGATAAAGCGCTGTGTGGATAACGGTGCGGGCGAGGTTGTGGTAAACTCCATCGACACCGACGGTGTCAAGGGCGGCTTTGACCTTGAAATGCTTGACGCGGTATGCAATGCCGTATCAGTTCCCGTAATTGCTTCGGGCGGTGCGGGAAAGGCCGATGACTTCGTAAGCCTTTTCAAAACCATTCCCAAGGTTGACGCAGGCCTTGCGGCAAGCGTTTTCCACTTCGGCGAAGTGAAAATAGACGAGCTTAAAAAGCTTCTTGATAACAACAATATTCCCGTGCGACTGTGAGGAAAAACATGATTAACATAGACGAACTTAAATTTGACGAAAAGGGTCTTATCCCCGCAATAGTTGTTGACGCGGTCTCAAAGCGCGTTCTTACTCTGGCATACATGAACAGAGAAAGCCTTGAGATATCCATGGAAAAGGGTCTGACTTGCTTCTGGAGCCGTTCCCGTCAGGAGCTTTGGCTCAAGGGCGAAACCAGCGGAAACTATCAGCACATTGTTTCCATCACCGCCGACTGTGACAAGGACGCGCTGGTGGTCACGGTGGAGCCCGACGGGCCTGCCTGCCATCTCGGCTCGTTCTCCTGCTTTGAAAATCCCCTGTGGGAAAGCGATGAACGCAGCGAATTCTCCCTTGAAATTCTCATGGATATGCTCCGTGACCGCAGGGAAAATCCCAAGGAGGGCTCCTACACCAACTATCTCTTCAACAAGGGCGTTGACAAGATACTCAAAAAGGTCGGCGAGGAATGCACCGAGGTCATTATCGCGGGTAAGGCCGACGATAAGCGAGAAACGGTTTATGAGATTGCCGATCTCACCTATCACGTGATGGTGCTTATGCTTCAGATGGGCATTTCCCTTGAGGATATTCATAAGGAGCTTGCCTCACGCCACGTAATCGACCACAAAGTTAAGCAGGAGAAGATGACCTGATGGTTTTACAGGATTTCCACGTGCACTCCACCTTCTGTGACGGAGAAAACAGTCCGGAGGAATTGGTGCTGTCAGCAATAGAAAAAGGGCTCAGGCGCATAGGAATATGCGTCCACTCCCCCGTTGCCTTTGACAGCGGCTATTTTCTCGCTGAAGACAGGTTTCCCGAGTTTCAGGCGGAGATAAACCGTCTCAAAGAAAAGTACAAAGACGAGATAGCTGTGCTTTGCGGCATAGAGCTCGATATATTTTCCGCAGTTGACACCTCGGGTTTTGACTATGTCATAGGCTCTGTTCACTATGTGGAGGCAGACGGAGAATTTTTCTCCGTTGACGATACATTTGAAAAGCTTGAAGAAGGCTGCCGCAGGCATTTCGGCGGCGACTATCTTGCCCTTGCGGAAAAATACTTTGAAACCGTGGCTGAGGTCGCTGAAAAAACCGCTTGTGACATCATCGGTCACTTTGACCTTGTTGAAAAGTTCAACGCGGGCAACAGGCTGTTTGATGAAAACGACCCGCAATATATTGCCGCGTGGAAAGCTGCCGCAGACAGACTTTTAAAATACGGGAAGCCTTTTGAAATCAACACCGGCGGAATATCAAGAGAATATCGCGCGGTGCCATATCCTGCGCCGCAGATTGTTGATTACATTGCAGACGGCGGCGGTCGTTTTATCCTTTCCAGCGATGCACATTCTGCCGATGCCATTGTCTTTGATTTTGAAAAATACGCACGGCTTTGTGATTAAAGAAGCCGAAAAGCAGTTAGCGTTCAAATTGCATAAAACCAAGCTTTTTGCAAAATAAAACCGCACCATAACATCAATACTCATCGTATCAATATTATAGTGCGGTTATGGCGGATAATAGAGGTGTCGCTTTTCTGCGGAAAAGCTACGGCTCACCTCATTCTTTGCATGGGGTGAGCTTGAGAGGGGACGGTACTCCCCTCTCAATATAATTTGAGCGAAGCGGATAATTCCGTTGCGAAGCAACGCCAAAAAGAAAACCACACCTTCCGGTGTGCTTTTCTTTTTGGTGTAGCATAGGGGGGCGAACCCCTGGCCT
>JAZRVW010000012.1:0-4398 GCA_045599385.1 Oscillospiraceae bacterium
AGGAGATACCTCCAATTCCAAAATATTATATCACTACTTGAAAAAGATGTCACGCTAATATATAATATTCAATTGTTAAAAATAATAATTTGATGTCAGGAGAATAAAAATGGCAGATTATAAGGCATTATATGCACAGAAACTTACCACTCCCGAAGCTGTCGCGGAGATGGTTCAGAACGACTGGCTCTTCGGCATGGACACCGGCCCCTCCCAGACCCCCGCAATTATGTCCGCAGTTGCCGAAAAAATCCGCAGCAGCGATATTAAGGGCGTTAAGGTTCAGACTCTGCTGGATATTTATCCTTATGAGTTCTACGCCGACAACTCTCTTGCGGGCAAGATGACCGGCTACAGCTGGTTCTCTTCCGGCGGCGCACGCAAGGCGGTAAACGGCGGCTATGCCGACCTTTTCCCCGCATACTACCGCGATATTCCCCGCCATATCCGCACCGAATACGAGTATGACGCATTCTGCGTTGAAGTATCTCCCATGGACAGCCACGGCTACTTCAGCCTTTCTCTCAACGGCTCCTACGCCGAGGCAATGCTTGACAAGGCAAAGAGAATTTTTGTTGAGGTAAACGAATGTCAGCCCCGCTGCCTCTGCGGAACCCAGATTCACGTTTCTCAGGTTGATGCCATCGTTGAGTATAACCACGAGCTTCCCGTACTGCCTCCCGTAGTGCTTGACGAAACAAGTATCACCATCGGCAACCTCATCGCCGAGCAGATTCCCGACGGTGCCTGCATTCAGCTTGGCATCGGCGCAATCCCCGATGCAACCGGCATGGCACTCAAGTCAAAGCATGACCTGGGTATCCACACCGAGATGTTCACCGACTCAATGGTAGAGCTCATTGAGTGCGGCGCAGTCAACAACTCCAAAAAGCAGATTCACCGCGGCAAGAGCGTTACCACCTTTGCCTACGGCTCCAAGAGAATTTATGACTTCGTTGATGACAACCCCGCAGTTGAAATTCTCCCCGTTGACTATGTAAATGACCCTGCAGTCATCTGCCAGAATGACAACATGATTTCCATTAACGCGGCACTTGAGGTTGATTTCTTTGGTCAGGTCTGCGCAGAAAGCGTAGGCACCAAGCACATGAGCGGCTCCGGCGGTCAGATTGACTATGTCCGCGGCGCATGCCAGTCCAAAGGCGGCAAGAGCTTCATTGCCTTCTCCTCCACCGCAAAGGGCGGAACCATCAGCAAGATTAAGCCCATTCTTACTCCCGGTGCAATCTGCACCACCTCCAAGAATGACGTTGACTACATCGTAACCGAGTATGGCATTGCACATCTCCGCGGCAGAAGCCTGGGTGACCGCACCCGTCAGCTCATCGCAATCGCACACCCCGATTTCCGCGATGAACTCACCTTCGAAGCAAAGAAGCGCGGCATACTTATCTGATTGCTAAGGAGAAAATAAAATGCGTTATAACATTCAGGGCGACCCAATGCCCGTTGTAATCTGCCAGCTTGAAGCAGGCGAGTCCATGATAACCGAGCGCGGCTCAATGGTATGGATGAGCCCCAATATGAGCATGGAAACCACCGCAGGAAGCCTCGGAAAAGCCTTCGGACGTATGTTCACCGGCGAATCCATTTTCCAGAATATATACACCGCACAGAACGGCGCAGGTATGATTGCCTTTGCTGCCAGCTTTCCCGGTGCAATCCGCGCAATAGAAGTTACTCCCGAGCACCCTGTTGTTCTTCAGAAGTCTGCATTCCTTGCCGCAACAAAGGGCGTTGAGCTTTCTGTCTTCTTCCAGAAGAGAATCGGCGCAGGTCTGTTTGGCGGCGAAGGCTTCCTTATGCAGAAGGTTTCGGGCAGAGGTCTTGTGTTTGTGGAAATCGACGGCTCCGCAGTAGAATATATGCTTGCACCGGGCCAGCAGCTTATTGTCGATACCGGCAATCTTGCTATGGCTGATGAAACCTGCACTATCGATATTCAGACTGTCAAGGGCGCAATGAATCTCGTTTTCGGCGGCGAGGGTATCTTCAATACCGTAGTGACGGGACCGGGTAAGGTTGTTCTCCAGTCCATGCCTTTGTCGAACTTCGCGGCAACAATTGCATCTTGCATACCGAACAAAAATTGATATAAAGAAAAAGCTGGTACTGAAAAGTACCTGCTTTTTCTTTATATAGCCATGTTTTTCAGGTCAAACAAAGTCCACGGAAGATATTCGGGAGGTTTGTGCTTAAATTCCATGCGTCTGCTGTTTGCGGGATTTGTGAAGCTGAGAGAGTATGACCAAAGCGCAATATCGCAATGGTCTTCCAGCGTGCTGTATTTGCGGTCACCCACAAGAGCGTAGCCCCGGGAGGAAAACTGACAGCGTATCTGATGTGTGCGGCCTGTTATAAGCTTAATCTTCACAAGGGAAAGGGAAGAGGCTTCGCCCAGAACCTCGTAGTCGAGAATTGCCTCCTGAACATCTTTTGCAGGCTCGGCGACAACGTAGGTTTTGCGCTCCTCCTTGCTGCGAAGCAGCAGGTCGGTCATGCGGCCTTTCTTTTCGGGAAGAATGCCGTGCACCACCGCAAGATAGCTCTTGTCAAATTCGTCGCCGCGAATCTGCCGTGAAAGCTCCGAGGCGGTTTCGGGGTTCAGAGCAAGCACCATGAGTCCGCTCACCACCTGGTCAAGACGGTGCACCGTGCGCACGCAGGCCTTATCATCACCGAGATATTCACGTACAAGAGAGGGCATGCCGCCCTCTTCATCAGTGGACAGCACACCCGCGGGCTTAATACAGACTATAAAGTTTTTATCCTTATATATTGCTTCCATAATTTATTTTATGCCGAAAATCTTGTTCCAGCTCATTGTCATGATAACCTTGTTGAAGCTCACACGCACGTCACCGAGATTTTTATTAAAGTAATCGTTTCTGCAAACAGTGGAGATACCGCCTGGTTTCGCGCTTATTTCAATGGGAGGAGCATCAAAATCCGCTGCTTTTACAATATCGGATATGTTGAGCTTAAACTCGCTGCTGAAGTTTGCGGTTTTAAAATCACTTATTTTGCAGGCCATGTTAACCCATTTGAACATCTTTTCATACATATCTGCGGGCATATTGATCTGACCGATAAGCATGAGCTGGTCTTCGTTAAAGAACTCCTCCGCAGTATAGCAGCCGAAGCCGCCGATAGTGGAGCTTTTCACCGTTTCAAAATCGGGTGCGTCGCTGTAATAATCAAAATTAATTGCACAAAGCACGGATTCATCTTTAATACACTCAAGAACAATAAAACTTCGGTAGATTTCGCCGTACTTATATACATAGCAGCCGCCGTTAACAAGCGCGGGGAGCTTTTTGCAGGCGGAGGTCTTTTTGGCCTTTTCGTCGGGAGCTTTTTCACCCTTGCGCTTTCTCACGGTATTGCAGGGCGTGTTCAGTGTCTTAAGGAAGCTTTTGAGATTGCGTTTGCGCAGTTTTAATCCTTCTTCATCAGCCTCAAGCTCACGGAGAAATTCGATGTTAGCTCCGCTTTTGATTATTTCGGTGACTTTCTTCAGAATTTCGGGGTCAACGCCGCCGCATTGACGCTGTGCCTTTGCGATGGCGAAATACACATCGTGGAGTATGCCGTCGTCGGCGTCGAAATCCGCAAGATATTCATCAAGTATTACCTTGGTAATATCATCGACATCAAAGCCCTCGTCATACTGCTCTATGAAGCGGTCGTATACATCGCAAAATTCGTCGCTCTCGGTAATACCGAAGCCCCACATACCCATAGTAAAAAGTCCTTTCAGATGATTGATTGTCTGTTTTCATTTTCATATAAATACACAGCTTTGTCAAGGGCGGATTGATTACGCATGGGGAGAGCGCGAGAGGGGATCGGTATTCCCTCTCGCAAAGAATTGAGCGAAGCGGATAATTTCGCTGCGAAGCATTGGAAAAATCCCCCCAACGGTATAAAAAGAGTCCACCATCAAATGATGGAGGACTCTTTTTATATCTAAAACCCATCAAATTATACGTTTCAGTAGGTAAAACCCAGAAAAGCACACCTGCCGGACAGTCATTTGTCCTTTTCGCTTTTTTATCTGCGATGTTGAGAAGCTTGCAAAAAATAAATATTCGGCATATAGGACAGACTTTGAGACTCTACTATCGCAATCATTCTTTTGGCGGAATCAGCTTCCCTTAGCGATTATGAATGATGTCCATGCCCGGATTCCAGCTTTCCCAGAACTCGTTCGGTTTGGGAAGTGGTATGGTGTGTTCGTCCCTGCCGCTGACGACCTGTTCCAATTCGTCCTCGCTCAGTTCTGCGAGCTTTTTGTTCAGGTTTTCGTATTCTTCCTTGATTGTACTCAGTTCTTCCTTTGTTTTCATAGCACTTACCTCCTTTTGTGTTTCCATC
>JAZRVW010000013.1:0-30287 GCA_045599385.1 Oscillospiraceae bacterium
CGGAGCAGAATGTCGGTTATGTTATTTCCCTTGTCCGTGACGGCGACGATGACAGACTTACGGAGCTTTCGGGCGACAGCATATGTATGTCCGCAAAGGGAAGACCGATCAAGCCGAAAACTCTCGGTCAGAAAAAGTATATTGAATGCATAAAGAACAACACCATAGTTTTCGGCGTAGGTCCCGCAGGTACGGGCAAGACGTATCTTGCCGTTGCAATGGCGGTAAATGCATTCAGAGCGAAGACCGTAAACAGGATAATCCTTACAAGACCTGCCGTTGAAGCAGGCGAAAAGCTGGGATTCCTCCCCGGCGACCTTCAGCAGAAGGTTGACCCCTATCTGCGCCCGCTTTACGATGCGCTTTTTGAAATGCTTGGCGCCGACACCTATCAGAAGTATCTTGAACGGGGCAATATTGAGGTAGCACCCCTTGCATATATGCGAGGAAGAACTCTTGATGACAGCTTCATAATTCTTGACGAGGCGCAGAATACCTCGCGTGAGCAAATGAAGATGTTCCTTACACGTATTGGATTCGGTTCAAAGGTTGTCATTACTGGCGATATAACGCAGATTGACCTGCCCGAAGATAAAACCAGCGGTCTTAAGATTGCAATGAAGGTGCTGGACGGAATTGACGACATCGCAATCTGCACTCTTACGGGCGCCGACGTTGTGCGTCATCAGCTTGTACAGAAAATAATCGAGGCTTACGAAGTCTATGACAAGAAGAATCCTCCTGAAAAGCCCGTAAAACCAAACTATAAGAAAAAGAGCACAAAGAATGAAGCATAAAATATATGTCAGCCGCGAAAAACGCGGTTTAGGTCATTTCAAAGCAAAAACGCTGATTAAAAAATCGATAGTAAAGGCGCTTGATGCCGAGGCTGTGAATGTTCCCTGCACGGTAAGTGTCATGCTGACTGATGATGAGGGAATACACGCGGTAAACAAGGAATTTCGCAATGTCGACAGGGCAACCGATGTGCTGTCTTTTCCGCTTAACGAGCTTACGGCGGGTGAGTTTGACGCAAGCCTTTGCGAGCATGACATGAAAAACGGCACAGTGCTTCTCGGTGATATGATGATATCCCTTGAACGCTGTGACGAGCAGGGCAGGGAATTCGGTCACGGCTTTGAGCGCGAAATTTGCTATCTGACCGTTCATTCCGTACTGCATCTGCTCGGCTATGATCACGTTGACGAGGGCGAAATGAAAGCGCAGATGCGTGCACGCGAGAAAAAGATAATGGAGGACGAATGATATGATTACAAAGTCAGCAATGATTACAATATGCGGCAGACCCAATGTGGGCAAATCCACCCTAACCAATGCACTTGTGGGTGAGAAGATTGCCATTGTTTCAAATAAGCCTCAGACTACGCGCAACCGCATAAGCGCCATTGTAAACCGCGGAGATACCCAGTTTGTACTTATGGATACTCCGGGCTTCCATAAGCCCAGAACACGTCTCGGCGACTATATGGTTAATGTTGTCAAGGAAAGCGTTGCGGACGTCGATGCCGTAATGCTGCTGGTTGAGCCAATTGCCAACATAGGCAGACAGGAAGAGGAGCTTATTGCACGAATCAAGGAAACGCAGGTTCCCGCAATACTTGTCATAAATAAAATTGACACCGTTGAGAAGACCGAGCTTCTTGCGGTCATAGCGGCATACTCTGCCGCACATGATTTTGAGGCGATAATCCCCATTTCCGCAAAGAATAACGAAGGCCTTGATGAGCTTATGGAGGAGCTTGAAAAGTACGCCTTTGAAGGTCCTCAGCTTTTCCCCGATGACATGATAAGCGACCAGCCGGAGAAGCAGATTTGCGCAGAGCTTGTGCGTGAAAAGCTTTTGCTTTGTCTCGAAAAAGAGATTCCCCACGGCACAGCCATTGAGGTAACAAAGTTCTCCGAGCGTGACAACGGTATTATCGACATGGACGTTACCATTTTCTGCGAAAAAGCAAGTCACAAGGGCATTATCATCGGAAAGCAGGGAAGTATGCTGCGCAAAATCGGTGAGCTGGCAAGAACCGATATCGAAGCCTTTATGGGAACCAAAGTTTTCCTGCAGACCTGGGTAAAAGTCAAGGAAAACTGGAGAGATTCCCAGGCACAGCTTCGCAACTTCGGCTTTACGGAATAAGCTTCCATCATATTATCGCCTTGCTGTCAGATACTAATGACAGCGAGGTGATTTAATGCCTGACGATTTATTGTGGCAGATGTTTACCGAAACCGGCGATCCGCTGTGCTGGCTTTATTTTCGCGCGGCGGTTAATTCAAAGAATAGTGAGAAAGTGGTTGGGGACAAGCCCCGACCCGTATGATTGCAGGGTACATATGTTTAAAACAACACGGGGACTTATACTTCGCGAAGTTAAATATAAGGAAGCCGACAGAATCCTTACGGTGCTTACGGAAGACATGGGCAAAATAACGGTTAAAGCCCGTGGTGCATTGCGTAAGGGAAGCAAGGTCGGCGCGGCAACACAGCTTCTTGTTTTTTCAGAGCTTACCATGTTTGAAAACAAAGGTAGGTGGTCTGTGAACGAAGCTTCAACCCTTGAAGAATTCAAGGGCCTGAGAAATGATATTTCCGCACTTGCTCTTGCAAGCTATTTTGCCGAGTGCGTTGAGGCAATGTCCGATGAGGATATCCCGAATCCCATGATGCTCCAACTCGTATTGAACTGCCTTTTTGCCCTGAGCAACAATATGTACACTCAGGAGCAGATTAAAACTGCCTTTGAAATGCGTCTTATGTGCCTTTCAGGTTATGCTCCCGATTTATCCGCCTGCGCCGTTTGCGGAAATCACGAGCCCGTTGAACCGCGCTTCAGCGCACGCAACGGCATTGTGCTGTGCAGGGAGTGCAGAAAAGCGGAGCACGAGGCAAGCATAAGGCTTTGCAGCGATTCGCTGAAGGCGCTGCGCTATATAACAGAGGCCGAGCCGAGAAAGCTTCTGTCCTATAAAATCGGCGAGAAAGCCTCGGAAAACGCCGCGTATGCGGCAGAAACCTATCTGCTTACACAGACAGAGAGAATGTTTTCAGCCCTCAGCTATTGGAAACAGGTGAAACTATGAACTTCTACGAAAAATCCTTAATTACGCTTGAACTGCCTTCTGTGCTTCAAATGCTGTCAAATGAAGCGGTGTCCGAAAGTGCGAAGGCAGCAGCTATGGAGCTTATGCCGTCTGAGGACAGAAATGAGGTTAAGCGCAGGCTTGAGGAAACAAGCGCGGCAAAAACCATGATGGTAGTGCGCGGAAGCCCGTCATTTTCAGGCATAAAAGACGTAAGACCTTCGCTTAACCGCGCTGATCTCGGCGGCTCACTCAACACGCGGGAGCTTCTTGACATTGCACGTGTACTGCAGTGCTCACGTCTTGTGAAAGGCTACATAGCCGACGATACTGTAGGAAAAACCTGCATTGATTATTTGTTTTACGCACTGCATGCAAACAGATTTCTTGAGGAAAAGATAACATCGTCAATAGTCGGAGATGACGAAATTGCCGACAGCGCGTCATCGGAGCTTGCAAACCTACGACGCAAAATTCGCGCAACGGGAGCAAAGGTACGCGACTCCCTGCAGAAGATTATTTCCTCCCCGTCATACGCAAAGGCTCTCCAGGAGCCCATTATCACCATGCGCTCCGACCGCTTTGTTGTGCCCGTAAAGGCGGAGTGCAAGGGGGCAATTCCCGGCCTTGTTCACGATATTTCGGCATCGGGAGCAACCTTGTTTATCGAGCCTATGGCTGCGGTCAAAGCAAATAACGAGCTGCGTGAGCTTGCAGCAAAAGAAAAAGCGGAAATTGAACGTATTCTCGCGGAGCTTTCCGCAGACTGCGCGGAGCACAGCGATGATATTTCCTCTGACTATAACCTGCTGACAAAGCTTGACCTTGTTTTCGCAAAGGCAAAGCTTTCCTATAAGCTCAACTGTCAGGAGCCTGCACTCAGGGAAGAGGGCGTTGTTCTTCACAGAGCACGTCACCCTCTGCTTGACCCAGCAAAAGCCGTGCCAATCAGCCTTGAGCTCGGAGAGGACTTTGACACTCTTGTCATCACCGGCCCCAATACGGGCGGCAAGACAGTTACGTTAAAGACCATAGGTTTGCTTAATCTCATGGCGCAGTGCGGACTGCATATTCCCGCAGATGACGGAAGCGGTGTACCGGTATTCAGACATATTCTGGCTGACATAGGTGACGAGCAGAGTATTGAGCAGAATCTCTCGACCTTCTCGGCGCACATGACCAATATTGTAAATATACTTGATGAGTGCGATGACAGTTCGCTTCTGCTGTTCGATGAGCTCGGAGCAGGAACCGACCCCACAGAGGGCGCGGCTCTTGCCATTGCTATTATTGAGCATGCAAGACAGCTCGGTGCAACTATAGCCGCAACGACGCATTACGCAGAGCTCAAGATTTATGCCACAACTGAGGCGGGCATTCAGAACGCCTCCTGCGAGTTTGACGTTGAGACGCTCCGCCCCACATATAAGCTGCTTGTGGGCATTCCGGGCAAGTCCAACGCATTTGCCATATCGGGAAGACTGGGACTCTCCTCCGAAATCATAGAGGACGCAAAAAACCGTGTCGGCACACAGAACGCAAGCTTTGAGGCCACCATCGAAAAGCTTGAGCAGACAAGGCTTATGCTTGAGCGCGACAGAGATGAAGCCGCGAGAAAACTGCGTGAGGCGGAGGAAAATGCAAAGAAAGCCTCCTTCCTGCGTGCTGAGCTTCAGGTACGTCTTGACAAGGCAGATGAAAAATCAAGAAAGGAAGCGGAAAGAATCATTGCCGAAGCGCGTCAGACGGCGGAGGAAACCTTTGCCGAGCTTGATGAAATGCGCCGAAAGGTTAATGAGGCAGAGGAGGCTCAGGCTGTAAACGAAGCCCGAAGCGAGCTACGCAGAAAGCTTAATGAATCTTCCGAAAAACTGAAATCGCAAAGACCTCAGATTCCGAAGGAGGAGAAAAAATCCTCACGTGATGCAAAAAAGGGTGATGTGGTTGAAATTATCTCTATGGGAGTTAAGGCTGAGGTAATTGATGTAAACTCCGACGGAACGCTCAGCCTTAAGGCAGGCATAATGACCGTTAAGGCGAAGCAAAGCGAGGTTTATCTGCTTGAGGGCAGTGAAGCCAAAATAAAGAAAAAAACCTATACTTCCGGAACAACTGTCAGAACCGCGTCTGTCGCGCCTGAAATTGACCTTCGCGGAATGGAATCTCTTGAGGCCGTGGCCGCTGCGGAACTGTATATTGACAATGCTGTCATGGCAAAGCTAAAAACGGTTACCATTATTCACGGCAAAGGAACGGGCGCTCTGCGTGCTGCCGTACAGCAGATGCTTAAGCGGAATAAAGCGGTCAAGTCATACCGTCTCGGACGTTATGGCGAGGGTGAAGCCGGCGTTACTGTTGTCGAATTGAAGTAAAATGCCAATTTTTAGCTTGGCAATAATGTGTAAATCCACAAAATAAACAAAATCAGTTGACGATTTTTAAATAATTTGCTAAAGTAGATTTAATCTTTATAGATTTCAAGGAGTGGCGAAAATGGTAACTAAAGAAGTAGTCATCAATAATCAGGTTGGACTGCATGCCAGACCCGCAACCTTCTTTATTCAGAAGGCAAATGAGTTTAAGAGCAGCATTTGGATTGAAAAGGAAGACCGTCGCGTAAATGCAAAGAGCCTTCTTGGTGTCCTTTCTCTCGGCATTGTTAAGGGTACTGCCGTAAACCTTATCGCCGACGGTGCTGACGAGGCAAACGCAATTGAGACTCTTTCTGAGCTGATTGCATCTGATTTTACCGAGTAATACAATTGTTTTGTGAAGCTAAGGGCGTGTCGCATTTTCTGACACGCCCTTATTCTTGATATCCGGGATATAGTATGAAAAAAGAAAATAAAGCAATAATTGAAATGCTGGCCTGTGCATCGCTTTGGAGCATTGCAGGCATATTCATCAAGCTGATACCGTGGAATAATTTTGCAATAAGCTGTCTGCGCAGTCTGTTTGCGGGACTTACGATTCTCGTTTTCATCGCAATCAAGCGTTATAAAATCATTTTTAACAAGCGCACGCTCACGGCGGGAATCATTATGGGCCTTGTGTATACCTCATTTGTTGCGGCAAACAAGCTCACAACTGCGGCAAATGCTATTGTTCTCCAGTTTACCGCTCCGCTGTTTATCGTAATTTTCTCCGCTGTCCTTTTTAAACAGAAAATTCTGAAAAAAGATTTGTTTGCCGTAATTTTTACAATGCTCGGAATCTCCATGTTCTTCCTTGACAAGCTAGAGGGAGGATACCTTATGGGTAATTTTGTGGCAATTCTTGCGGGCGCACTTATGGGCGGAATGTATATGGCCATGGGCGAAGCCCAGGGAGAAGAGCGGTTTTCTGCTATTCTGATAGGACAGATGACAGCTTTCTTAATCGGTTTGCCCTTCCTAATTGCAACAAAACCCGAATTTTCAGGACTTCCCGTGCTGTATATTATCATTCTCGGCGTTTTTCAGCTCGGCATTCCGTATATTCTGTACGGCAAGGCATCTGAATTTTGCCCGCCGCTTGCATGCTGTCTGCTCGGCGCCGTAGAGCCGCTGCTCAATCCTATATGGGTGCTGATATTCGACGGCGAAAAACCCGGTATTTTTGCACTTATCGGCGGAATAATCGTAATTATTTCCGTTACCGTATGGTGCGCGGCAGGCAATAAGAAACAAGAGGAAAACCATGCTTGACACCCTGCTTCAAAAAGCGAATAATCTCCCGCAGTTACCGGGTGTGTATATCATGCTGGACGCTGCGGGCGAAGTCATTTATGTCGGCAAGGCGAAGAAGCTGAAAAACCGCGTTACAAGCTATTTTCGCGGCAGCCATCTGCCAAAGGTTGAGGCCATGGTTCAGAAGGTTGCCGACTTCAACGTAATTGTTGTTGACTCCGAATTTGAATCTCTTGTACTTGAAAACTCGCTTATTAAGCAGCACCAGCCTCACTACAACATTCTGCTTAAGGACGATAAAGGCTATCCCTTCATCAGAATTGACCTTAATGCCGAATATCCCCGATTTGAGCTTGTAAATAAGCCGTATAAGGATAATGCGCGATATTTCGGCCCCTACGGCGGACGGAATATGACAAGGGAAATAATAGATGTTGTGTGCAAAACGCTTATGCTTCCAAGCTGTGCAAAGCGGTTTCCACGCGACATAGGGAAATCAAGGCCCTGCCTCAATCATCACATGGGTCGATGCCGTGCCTGGTGTACGGGCAGAGAAAGCGCTGACGAATACAGAAAACTCATTGATGAGGCATGTATGATTCTTGACGGAAAAACTCAGGAGCTTATTGCTGAGCTTACCGTTAAAATGGAGCAGGCATCTGAGGAACTGAAGTTTGAATATGCCGCGCAGCTTCGCGACAGAATACGTGCAATTCAGGGACTTTCAAACAAGCAGAAGGTTATTGCCACGGCCTTTGCGGATACTGATGCAATAGGCTTTGTGCGCGGTGTCAAGAGCTGTTTTGTTGTACTCCACTTCAATGATGGCTCACTTATCGGAAAGGATTTCGAGCTTACCGCCGAGCCCCTTGAAGATGATGACGAGGCTGTTTCTGCGCTTGTGCGCCAGTACTATGCTCAGCGCGGCACATGGCCTAAGCACATACTTATGCCGATTGATACCGGCGACAGAGAAGAGCTTGAACGTTTGTTTTCGGAAAACGCAGGCCACAGAGTTTATGTTGAGGTGCCCGAACGTGGCGAAAGAGCAAAGCTTGTTGCAAGGGCAAATCTCAACGCAAAAGAAGAAATACTGCGTGCAACAACAATGCAGCAGAGAAGAACGGGCACGCTTGAGTGGCTTGAAAAGGCGCTTGAACTGCCTGCATATCCCTCTAGAATAGAAGCGTTTGATATTTCAAATCTCGGTGATACGGGAATTGTTGCGGCCATGACCGTGCATAAGGACGGAAAACCGCTTAAAAGAGATTACCGGAAGTTTCGTATAAAAGACCTTGAAATACGGGACGACTACGCAAGCATGTATCAGACGGTGATGAGAAGATTCAAGCGCTATACCGACGGCGACGAAAAATTTGACACGTTGCCCGACCTGCTTCTCATTGACGGCGGCGATACTCATGCAGCCGTTGCGGAAAAAGCTCTTACGGAACTCGGAATAAGTCTTCCCGTGTTTGGCATGGTTAAGGACGACCGCCATAGGACAAGAGCTCTCATTACCGCAGAGGGCAGGGAAATCAGTATTAGCACAAATCAGGCGGCTTTTGCGTTCATAGGAAACATTCAGGAGGAAACCCACCGTTTCGCCATTGAATATCAGCGCTCACTCAGAAACGAGAATTTCGGTTCAGAGCTTGAAAAGATTCAGGGAATAGGCGAAAAACGCAAGAACGAACTCCTGAAGTATTTTAAGAGTATAAAAGCCATACGTTCGGCAAGCGTGGAGGAGCTTCTTGCGGTTGTGCCGAAGAACGCGGCGGAAGCAATATATAATCACTATCACAGCGAGGCAGAAAAATGAGAGTTATTACCGGAACAGCCAGAGGCAGAAAATTAAAAGAGCCGGCAAATTATGATATAAGACCGACAACCGATAATGTTAAGGAATCAATTTTCAACATCATTCAGTTTGATATTGAGGGACGCATAGTTCTTGACCTTTTTGCAGGAACCGGTCAGCTCGGTATTGAATGCCTTAGCCGAGGTGCGAAGTCTGTTACCTTTGTGGATCAGAGCAGGGAAGCGATTGCACTTGTAAAAGCCAATCTCAAGACCTGCGGCTTTGAGGCGAGAGTTGTTACTGACGAATCAATTGCGTTTTTAAGCCGCGGAGGGAAATACGACCTGATAATTCTTGATCCTCCTTATGCTACACAACTGCTTGATAAAGCGCTTGATATTATCAATTCCGTTGACATCTTGTCGGAAGGTGGTATAATAATCTGTGAATCAGGCCGTGAAAAGCCCATGCCGGAAATGAAAGCTCCGTATAAAAAGAACAGAGAATACAATTACGGCAAGGTGAAGCTTACGACTTACAGCAGGGAGAGCGACGCATGAGAATTGCAATCTGCCCGGGTAGCTTTGACCCAATTACTCTGGGCCATCTGAATATTATCAGACGTACGGCACAGATTTTTGACAAAGTTGTGGTGCTTATAATGCTCAACTCGTCAAAAACAACACCTATGTTCAGCATTGACGAAAGAGTTGAAATGGTGCGCAAGGTTGTCGAACGTTTCCCGAATGTTGAGGTTGATACCGCGGACGGACTGCTTGCCGAATATGCAAAAAAGCATGACGGTGCTGTAATCGTAAAAGGGCTGAGAGCGGCTTCTGACTTTGAATATGAGTTCCAGATGAATCTGATTAATAAGAAGATTAATCCGGAGCTGGAAACGATGTTCCTGACTTCGAGCGAAAAATATACATTCCTTAGTTCGTCCGTTGTTCGCGAAATGGCGAGATACGGCGCAGACCTCACCGGTTTTGTCCCCTGCGAAATTATAGAAGAAATTGAGCAAAAAGCTCAATCATGGAGGCGTTAATATGAGCGAAGCTAAGAGTCTTACCGCAGTAATGGATATGATTGAATCCCTTTATACCAGCGTTTCAGAAGCCTGGGGCGTTCCCCTCGGCAATGATAAGTGCATTGTTGAACGTGAAGTAATGCTGAATACACTCAACGACATTAAGGCGGCGCTTCCTGTTGAGCTTGCAGAGGCAAAGCGACTTGTTTCCGCCCGTGACGAGTTTATAGGCAACGCAAAGCGCGAGGCTGAGTCAATCCGCAAAAATGCGGAGGACAGCGCCCGTTCAATGCTTGAAAAGCAGGAAATTGTCAGAGTTGCAAAGGCCCAGAGCGCAGAAATGGTTGCAAATGCCGAGTATAAATCCAAGGAACTCCGCAGAGTTGCAAGCGAGTATGTTGATGATATTCTCCGCCGCACCGAAGAAACCGTTGCAGAAGCGCTTAAGGCAGTAAACCAGTCAAGAGTAAGCTTCAGAAGCCTTGCAGGCACCCCCGCAACACCTGTAGAGGAGGAGCCTAAGCAGCAAGCTCCCGCTGAAGAAGCCTCCGAAGAACCTGCTGTGGAAAGCGAAGAAAGCGCAGAATAAGGTTAATATTTAAAAGAGCCTCGTGAGAGGCTCTTTTATTTTATATATATGTCAAAAAGTGCTTGCATTTTCCAAATATTCTTACTATAATTAAATTCGGTGGTGAAATGTGGTGGAAAATACCACAAATATACTGCGCTTTGGAGGTGAAACACCGTGACAGGAGAATATCAGCATTCATTGGATTCAAAGGGCAGACTGTTTATTCCGGCCAAGCTGCGTGATGAGCTGGGTGAGGTGTTTTATCTCACTCTGTCTGTGGACAAGTGCCTTGCCGCTTACAGTGCTGAAAGTTGGAAAAGCTTTTCGGACAAGGTTGATGCCATGAGCTATATGAAGCAACGCAAGATGCGGCCGCTGTTTGCCTATGCGGCAAAGTGTGAGCTTGACAGTCAGGGGCGTATAATTGTTCCTGCACATCTGCGTGAGTATGCAGGACTCATTAAAAATGTTACAGTTGTAGGCTGCAACAACCATGCGGAGCTGTGGGACGAACAGCGCTGGGCAGAAATACACAAGGTGGAAATCACGCCTGAAAACATTGCGGCAGTTATGGAAGAACTGGAGTTTTGATATGAGCAATCCCAAGCACATTTCTGTACTTCTTGATGAGTGCATTGAAAATCTTAATATCAAGCCCGACGGAATATATGTTGACGGCACTCTCGGAATGGGCGGACACTCTGAGCAGATTCTCAAGCGGTTGACTACGGGAAGACTCATTGGAATTGACCGCGACGAAAGCGCCATCGCAAGAGCAGGTGAGCGTCTGAAGGAATATTCCCATAAACTGACGCTTGTGCATAGTAATTTTTGTGATGTTGCCACAGTTCTTGATGACCTCGGAATTGACGGGGTTGACGGAATGCTTTTTGATCTCGGCGTTTCCTCGCCCCAGCTTGACGAAAGCGAACGCGGTTTTTCATATATGAATGACGCTCCGCTGGATATGCGCATGGACAATACAAGTGCGCTGACGGCATGGAATGTTGTCAATGAATGGGCTGAGGACGAGCTTGTGCGCATACTACGCGATTACGGAGAAGAGCGCTTTGCAAGACGTATTGCAGGAAGAATTGTTGAACACCGCAGCGAAAAGCCCATAGAAACCACGCTGGAGCTTGTTGATATTATAAAATCCGCAATGCCTGCTGCAGCTCTGCGTGAAAAACAGCATCCGGCAAAAAGAAGCTTTCAGGCAATAAGAATTGCGGTCAATGATGAGCTGGGCGCGGTTGAGCAAATGATGAAAACCGCACCTGATAAGCTCAACAAGGGCGGAAGGCTGTGCGTCATAAGCTTCCACTCGCTTGAGGACAGAATAGTTAAGACATCAATAGCAGCAAGAGAAAACGGCTGCACATGTCCCCGAGAAGCGCCGATTTGTGTCTGCGGCTTTGTGCAGACGCTGAAAAGTGTACATAGAAAACCCATAATTCCGGGAGAAGAAGAGCTGAAGGAAAATCCGCGGTCAAGGAGCGCAAAGCTCCGCGTTGCCGAGAAAGTGTAATAATATGCCTTCAGTCAGCAGAAAAAAGCACGAAAAATCCAAATCCGAAGCCGTTGCCGCGGTGTTGACGTTACTGCTTGCGGCAGTATTGATTATTGCGGGACTTGTTATGAGGATAAAGCTTGCGGAGCAGAACGACGCAAACCTTGAGCTTAGTGCGAAGCTGACTGAAATTGAGGACGAAAATGTTCGTCTGAAAATTGAAATTAACTCAGCCTACGGTCTTGATGAGCTTGAGAACATTGCGAGAAATGAGCTCGGAATGCTTCCCATAGATGATGAAAAGACAGTAAAAATAGATGTAATAACAGAGGATAAAGCAATTATCCTTAAAAACGGGGATAAAAGCGATATAACGGACAATTGGATAAGCTCATTATGGAATATTTTCGGTGATGAAAAATAAGTATATTCCAGTATACTTATCTTCCAGAGGAGCTGCCATGAAAACAAACCCCAATTCAAAGGCTGACCGTAATCCCAGCAGAACCATACTTCGCCGCACACTGTTTTTAATGCTGGTGTGCGGCATACTTGCGTTTATAGCTCTTGCTGTGCGCTTGTATAAGCTCCAGATTATTGACCATGAAATGTATGAGGAGCTTGCCATAAGCCAGCAGCTTCGTGAAACAAGCTCCTCCGCCATGCGCGGAATTATCTATGACAGAAACATGAAGGTGCTTGCAATGAGTGCCGATGTGGAAAGCGTATATCTTAGCCCTGCGGAAATTGCAATGTATGAAGAGGACCCGCAGCTTATAGCGGAGAAGCTTTCCGAAATCCTCGGCATCGACTATGACGAAATTCTTGAGAAAACGAAAAACAACGGCTCCTGGTATGTGACTGTTGCCCGAAAAGTCGAGCCTGATGTGGCTGATAAAATAAGAGAGCTCAAAAAAGAATATAATCTTCACGGCGTGCGGCTTGAAAGCGATACAAAGCGATATTATCCCTATTCATCGCTTGCATGCCATGTGATAGGCTTTGTAGGAACCGATAATTACGGGCTGAACGGTATTGAGCTTAAATATAACTCATATCTTGCGGGGCAAAACGGAACCTATCGCCGCGCAACGAATGCCTACGGAACGGATCTTCTGTTCCTGCAGTATGAGGACTATAACGGCGCACAAAGCGGCTGCAATATCGTAACTACAGTAGACTCAACTATACAGTATTACGTTGAGAAAAATCTGGCGCAGGCTGTTGAGGATTATGACATTCAGCACGGTGCCGGCGCGATTGTGATGGACGTTAACACCGGCGGCATTATTGCAATGGCGTCAATCGGCGGATATGACCTGAACAACTTCCTTGATGTCAGCGACGAAGCAAAAGTTATGATTGATTCGGCATCGACTGAGGAGGAAAAGGAAATACTGCTCAACGATGCACGTCAGCTGCAGTGGCGGAATAAGACGATTTCCGATACCTACGAGCCGGGCTCAACCTTTAAGATAATTACGCTTTCAATGGCTCTTGAAGAAGGTGTTGTTGATTTGGAAGACACTTATTTCTGCGGCGGCAATGTTGCCGTAAAGGGCAGAACGTCACCGGTAAGATGCTGGAAAACGGAGGGCCACGGCTCCCAGACTCTTACGCAGGCAGTTCAGCATTCCTGCAATGTTGCTTTTGTCAACATAGGAATGAAGGTCGGGGCAGAAACTTTTTATAAATACTGCGATGCCTTCGGCTTCCTGAACCTTTCGTCAGACAGCTCTGAACAGCTTACGGCAAAAACCGGAATAGACCTTGACGGCGAAAGCGGAAGCATATGGTGGAGCCGGGATACCTTCTGTAACCCTGAAAACCTGTCATCGCTTGCGGCGGCATCATTCGGTCAGACCTTTACAATAACCCCGCTTCAGCTGATAACGGCGGTAAGCGCCTGCGTAAACGGCGGAACGCTGATGGAGCCGTATATTGTTCAAAGTGTTCTTGATGACAGCGGCAATACGGTGTATAATAAAAATCCAACGCCGGTGCGCCGTGTGATAAGTGAAACCACAAGTAAAACCGTGTGCGGCATACTTGAGCAGGTGGTAGGCGACACGAAGGACGGTACGGGCAAAAATGCCGCAGTTGCGGGTTACCGCATCGGCGGAAAAACCGGAACGTCGGAAAAGGTAAGCCTTGAGGCATCAACAGGTCAGAAAGAATATATTGTTTCTTTTATTGGCTTTGCTCCTGCCGACAATCCGCAGATTGCCGTGCTTGTTCTTCTTGATTCTCCGAGTAATGAATCCGGAATATACATAAGCGGCGGCCAGATGGCAGCCCCTACCGTAGGCAAGATTTTTGCCGACATTCTGCCATATCTGGGAGTTGAGCCCGAATACTCCGATGATGAGCTTAAAACTGTTGACAAGGCTGTGCCTGATGTAAGAGGACTCACCGTTGCCAAAGCGCAGGAGAAGCTGAAGGACAGCGGCTTTGAGTGCAGAGTGATAGGAACCGGAAATGCCGTAGATGATCAGCTTCCGGCTCCGAACGCAGTTGTTGCAGAGGGCAGCAGCATAATCATTTACGCCGATGCCTTCCCGTCAGAAGCAACTGAAATTATGCCTGATATTTCAGACATGAGCTATTCAGAGGCAAGGGAGCTTTTGAACAGCTGCGGGTTGTTTATACACACAAATTCACCTGCCGCCTTTGCGGACGGAAGAATAATCGTTACGCAGAGTGTTGAAACGGGTACAAGAGTAAAACACGGAACGGTGATTGAGGTTACTGTTATCACGAGCGATAAGGATTTGCTCGGAAGATACTGAAATAAAGGAATGAGATTATGAAGCTAAAAGATTTGCTGAAAAGCCTTGAGGTCGTTGAAGCTCATGCAGACCTTGAGCAGAATATAAGCGGAATCAGCTACGATTCGAGAAAAACTCAGCCTGGTGACGCGTTTTTTGCCATTGTGGGCTTTGAGTCCGATGGACACAGATTTGTTCCCATGGCGGCTGAAAAAGGCGCGGCGGTTGTTATCTGCCAGAAGGCACCTGAGATTGACGTTCCCTATGTGATTGTTAAAGACAGCCGACTCGGTCTTGCCCTTGCAAGCCGTGATTTCTTCGGAAATCCCGCAGGACAGATGAAGGTTATAGGCATAACGGGTACAAACGGAAAAACCACAACTACCTATATTCTTAAGCACATGCTTGAAAGCAAGCTCGGTGCAAAGGTGGGACTTATCGGTACAAACGGCAACATGATAGGCGAGGAGTTTATCCACTCCGAGCGAACGACTCCCGAAAGCTATGAGCTCCAGCTTCTGTTCCGTGAGATGCTTGATGCCGGCTGTACTCATGTGGTAATGGAGGTTTCCTCCCATTCTCTGTATCTTAACCGCGTTGCCGGCATTGATTTTGATATCGGCGTATTTACAAATCTAACCCAGGACCATCTCGACTTCCACAAGACGATGGAAGAGTATGCAAAGGCAAAGTCCATTCTGTTCTCCATGTGCAAATGCGGCTGTATGAATATGGACGATGCGTGGTTTGAGAATATCAGCAGAAACGCAAAATGCACGGTGTTTACATACTCAACCGAGAATGAAAGTGCGGAGCTGTTTGCAAGGAATATTCGGCTTTCCGCATCGGGCGTAAGCTTTGATGCCGTAACTGCCGATGAATGCGAGGCAGTAAGCCTTGCCATTCCCGGAAAATTTTCAGTATATAATGCCCTCGGAGTCATTGCATGCGGGCTAAATCTCGGAATGAGCCTTAAAGCCTGCGCTGAAGCGCTTGCCGATGCACATGGCGTTAAAGGACGCATGGAGGTAGTTCCCACTGACGAGAATTACACCGTTCTGATTGACTATGCACACACTCCCGATGCACTTGAAAATGCGCTCAAGGCACTTCGGTACGATGATAACGGCAGACTTGTAGTACTGTTCGGCTGCGGCGGCGATCGCGACAGAACTAAACGCCCGATTATGGGCAGAATTGCCGCAGAAAATGCAGACTTTGTTATCGTAACAAGTGATAATCCCCGCACGGAAGAGCCTGAGGAGATAATTAAAGAAATTGTTGCGGGAATGCAGGATACGGAAACACCGTATACGGTAATATGTGACCGCGTTGAAGCAATTCAGTGGGCAATTGACAACCATAAGGAAAATGATGTAATATTGTTAGCCGGCAAGGGCCATGAGGATTATCAGGTGGTCGGCCATGAGAAGCATCATATGGACGAGAGGGAAATCGTCGCAGAACATATAGAGAAGAGGAAAAAATAATGACACTTAAGCTTACTGTAGCCTTTGTGTTGGCTTTTATCGTTGCAGTAGTTGTTGGCAAATTTTATATTCCCTGGCTGCGAAAGGTCAAGGCAGGGCAGGAGATTAAGGAAATCGGCCCCTCGTGGCATGCTTCAAAGGCGGGAACTCCCACCATGGGCGGCTTTATTTTCATTGCTGCGTGTATCGTTGTCTGCCTGACAACCGGATTTTCCAGTATGCTTGAAGGCGACTTCAGACATATATTCGTTCTCGTGTTTGCAATGATTTTCGGCGCAATCGGCTTCCTTGATGACTGGGAAAAGCTCCGTAAAAAGCAGAATACGGGTCTTTCTGCAAAGGCAAAGTTCCTTCTGCAGCTTGTTGCAGCACTTGTATTCGTGCTCCTTCTTCGTCAAATGGGGTATATCAAAACAAACCTCTATATTCCTTTCTGGAATACTGAAGTATATATTCCCGGGGCTCTCTATTTTATCCTTGCGGCGTTCATCATTGTCGGCACCGTAAACGCGGTAAACATTACCGACGGCGTTGACGGACTTGCAAGCGGAACCTCTCTTCCCGTATGTCTGTTCTTTGTGTTTGTAACATTTAAATGGGGCGAGGAATTTCTCTCGCTCGGCATTTTCGCATCAGCACTTCTCGGCGGTCTTATCGGCTTCCTCGTATATAACTTCAATCCTGCAAAATGCTTTATGGGTGATACGGGCTCGCTGTTCCTGGGCGGCGCAATTGCAGCGCTTGCCTTTGCTTACGATATGCCGCTTATACTTATCACCCTCGGCATTGTGTTCATCTGGGAAACACTTTCCGACATCATTCAGGTATGCTATTTCAAGATTACCCACGGCAAGCGCATATTCAAGATGGCGCCTTTCCATCATCATCTTGAAATGGGTGGCTGGACGGGCAAAAAGTGGAAGGAAAAAGAGCTGTTTTGTCTTTTCACCGGTGTGTCCCTTGTTTTTGCAATAATTTCATTCCTGGGAGTTTATAATCGTTTCTGATAATAATCCCGGGAGGTCGTTTGAATGGAATACAGCGGCACCAGACTTGAAACCAGAGAAACGAAAGCTACAACATCACGCAAGAGCTTTGATTTGCCGTTTTTTGTGCTGGTGCTGTTGCTGCTGACTGTCGGCGTAATAATGGTGCTTTCCTCAAGCTATGCCAGAGCATATTACGACCCCGGTGAGCTTACAGGCGGAAATCCCGCATACTATTTTGTACGTCAGCTTGTATTTGCAGTGCTCGGTGTTGCGGCAATGATATTTGCCTCAAAGCTGCCCATGGGCTTTTACCGAAAGTACTCAATACATATTCTCGGGCTTGCTGTAATACTTCTTCTGCTTGTGCCGATAATCGGTGTCAGGGCAAACGGTGCAAGACGGTGGATTGGCATAGGCGGTCTGACATTGCAGCCGTCGGAGATTGCAAAGCTCGGTATTATTCTGGCGTTTTCAGCTATTATATGTAAAAACAGAGGCAAGATGAAAACATTCCGTTACGGCATCTTGCCCTTTGTTGCAATATTGCTTGTAATTGTCGGTCTGCTCGTTCTTGAACCGCACTTTTCGGCATCAATTATCATCGTTGCCGTCGGCGGAGTAATGATTTTTCTCGGCGGCGCAAGGCTTGTTTGGTTCATTGCCGCAGCAGTAGCGGCAGGCGGGGGCATAGCGGTACTTTTGACAAAGTTTCCGTATGCCTCAACAAGAATTACAACGTGGCTTGACCCGTTTTCTTCAACCTCAGATGAGGGTTATCAAATCGTTCAGTCCCTCTATTCAATAGGCTCGGGTGGACTTACAGGCCTCGGCTTCGGACAGAGCAGACAGAAGTTTTTGTATCTTCCCGAGGAGCACAATGACTTTATTTTTTCTGTTGTCTGCGAGGAACTCGGTTTTATAGGTGCGGTCCTTATTCTTACTCTGTTTTCACTTCTGATAATACGTGGCTACTGGATTGCCGTTAATTCAAAGAGCCGCTATTCCTGCCTTGTTTGTGCGGGAATCACAACACTTCTTGCGATTCAGACAATACTCAACGTGGCAGTTGTCACAAATCTTATACCGTGTACCGGAATATCTCTGCCGTTTTTCAGCTATGGAGGAACGGCATTGCTGATACAAATGATAGAAATGGGAATCATTCTCAGCGCATCGCGCGAAATTCCCGCGGTTAAGGCGGGGTAATGTGGAGGAAAGAAAATGAGATTTATGTTTGCCTGCGGAGGTACCGCAGGACATATCAATCCTGCAATTGCTGTGGCGGGCTACTTCAGGCGGTTAATGCCCGACTGCGAAATTCTGTTTATCGGTGCCGAAGGCCACATGGAAACTGACCTCGTACCACGCAGCGGATATAATATCAAAACTCTTAGGGTTTCAAACATAAGCCGCAGCAGGAGCCTTAGTGGATTTATACACAACATAAAATCTGTTTTCAATGTTATCAGAGCCAGAATAAAGGCAAAGAAGCTTATTAAGGAATTTGAGCCCGACGTTGTAATAGGAACGGGCGGCTATGTTTGTTATCCCGTGCTTAAATCTGCGGCAAAGATGGGCATACCAACTGCCGTACACGAAAGCAATGCGTTCCCCGGACTCACAACAAGAATGCTTGCAGACATCGTTGACAAAATCATGCTCGGCTTTGAAGAAAGCAAGGAGCATTATAAGCACCCGGAAAGATGCGTTGTAACGGGAACTCCCGTTCGCAGCGAATTCGGCGAATATACAAAGTCGTCGGCGAAGGCGGAACTCGGAATAAGTGACAAAATGCCGCTGGTGGTTTCCGTATGGGGCTCGCTGGGAGCAGCCAATATGAATGCCGCAATGTGCGAATTTATTAAGCTTGCGGGCAAAAATCCGGGCTTTAAGCTTATTCACTCTGCCGGCAGCGAGGGCTATAAATCAATGATTACGGCCCTTGAGGAAACCGTACCCGATTATGAGGCAAACGGCATGGACGTCAGAGAGTACATCTATGATATGCCGAGAGTCATGGCGGCAGCGGATATTGTTCTTTGCCGCGCAGGTGCATCTACTATTTCTGAGCTTACATATATGCACAAGCCTACGGTCTTTGTGCCTTCACCTTATGTAACCAATGACCATCAGTTCAAAAATGCAAGCGTTGTGGCAAACGCAGGCGGAGCAAAGCTTTTCAAAGAAAAAGAGCTGAAGGCAGAAGAGCTGTATAATGAAGTTAAACGTATCCTTGCATCTCCGAAGGAACTGCAGGAAATGGCAGACGCAATGGAGAAACTTGCAATGAAGGACGCAACAAAAGTGATAGCCGAGCAGATACTCGGTCTGTGCAAATAACATAAAACAACCTCGCAGCATAGAATGACGTGAATTTCAAGTTTTTATCTGCGAGGTTATTTTATGGCAATATGGCATATAAGCGGCGGTAATCGCCTTGAAGGCACCTGCTTTGTGCAGGGCTCAAAGAATGCCGTGCTGCCCATGCTGGCGGCATCGGTAATTGCCGGCACGGAAACGGAGCTTCTGAACGTGCCCGCTCTGAGCGATGTTGAGGTGTCATTGCGCATTTTGCGCAGTCTGGGCTGCGTTGCAGAGCAGAAGGACAATGACGTGTACATAAATTCGGCAATGCTCTCCCAAAGCTGTATTCCCAATGAAATGATGAGCTGTATGCGCTCGTCGGTGCTTTTTATGGGAGCACTTTTGGCACGATGCGGCGAGGTGCGTTTGTCTGCACCCGGAGGCTGTATGCTCGGCAAGCGGCCTGTTGATATTCATCTTGATGTAATGCGCAGACTAGGAGCAGAAGTAATTCAGCTTGACGGGGAAATAATCTGCCGTGCCGAAAAGCTTGTCGGCACACGTATAGAGCTGCCCTGCAGAAGTGTGGGAGCTACGGAAAATGCAATGCTTGCGGCATGTGGAGCAGAGGGTGAAACGGAAATACTCGGTGCTGCCATGGAGCCTGAAATCGTTGATTTGCAGGAGTATCTGCGCAAGCTCGGCGCATATATGGCGGGTGCGGGTACTGACAGAATTGTAATTCGCGGCTTCTCTCCCGAAAAGCACGTTGGACACAGAGTTATTCCGGACAGAATTGTTGCATCTACATTATTGTGCGCAGCTGCTGCCGCAGGAGGAGAAATAGAACTGGTCGGAGTAAATCCCTGCCATTTTTCTCAAATACGGCACTTCCTAAATGAAGCCGGCTGTGATATAATATCAGGGCAAAGAAATGTAAGGCTACGCTCAAACGGAGAGCTTGAGAGTGTTGAGCATATTATTACTGCTCCGCACCCCGGTTTTCCGACAGATGCTCAGCCGCTTGTTATGGCATCACTGCTGAAAGCCAAGGGCGAAACACTGATTACGGAGAATATTTTTGAAAGCCGCTTTGCTCATGTGCGAGAGCTTAAACGTTTCGGTGCGGATATTGAGCTTCAGGGCAGAACGGCTACAGTCAGGGGAGTAAGCAGCCTGAAGGGAGCAGATGTTACTGCCGCAGACTTACGCGGAGGCGCTGCGCTTCTTGTTGCCGCACTCGCCTCAGAAGGTAAAAGTACAGTTCATGACCGTGGCTATATATGCCGCGGATATGAGAATTTTGATTACAAATTGCGCTCCTTGGGCGCGGATATAATTATGGAGATTTGACTCTATGCCGAATACAAATGATTATTACACAAAGCCGAAAAACGAGAATGACAGACCGAAAATACATATTTCATTTAGAAGGCCGCTGACCTTTTTCCTCATCATTGCCTCTGTAATACTCATAATGAGTGTGTTCTTCAAGATAGGCAAAATTGAAGTGACCGGTAATTCACTTTACACAGATGAGGAAATCATTGACGCTTCCGGCATTCAGATAGGTGATAATCTGTTTTTTACCAACCGAATCGGAGCCGGAAGCAGAGTCGTTGTAAAGCTGCCCTATGTTGATGCGGTTACAATTACACGCGGTTTGCCTAACAGAATAACAATCATCGTTCAGGAGAGCGATGCCATCGGTTATGTTGATGTAAACGGTGAACTCTGGAGCTTAAGCGGAACGGGAAAGTTCCTCGGAACAGTCGAAAAATCCGACGCTGAATATATGGCAGAGATTACGGGAATAACTGTTACTGAAGCGGCAGTAGGCGATACCGTTAAGCCTTCGCAGGAAGAGAGCGAGAAATGCGCATATCTGCTTGAAATCCTTGACCAGATTCAGTCCAGAGGCATGGCCGCCAAGATATCCGCCATTGATGTATCCGATGTGGAAAATGCGGTTATTGAATATGACAATCGCTTCACAGTCAAGCTTGGTGAGAAGAACAATACCGAATATAAGTTCGGAAAGCTTGTTGCTGCAATAGAGAAGCTTGGTGCCAATGACTCCGGAACTTTGGATTTATCCGAAGGAAATAAGGTACTTTATAATCCGAATTAACATTAAATTCAAAAGATTGTTTACATAATTATGCAAAAATCTATTGACCTAAGTAAAAAAACGTTATAGAATATAACATAATCGCAAATTATTGCTGCGGTTTTCCCCGTAACGTATAAATAATATATTTGGAGGAACAATTATGGATTTCATCGCTGACGCAGGCAACGATAATGTTGTTACTATAAAGGTCGTTGGTATCGGCGGAGCCGGTAACAACGTTGTCAACAGAATGGTCAAGTCCGGAACTCAGGGCGTAGAATTTATCGCTGTAAATACTGACAAGCAGGCACTTGCTGTTTCCAATGCAAATCAGAAGATTCAGATTGGTGAGAAGCTTACTCACGGTCAGGGCGCAGGCTCAAACCCCGACATCGGCAAGAAGAGCGCAGAAGAGAACCGTACCAATATTGCCAAGGCTGTTGAAGATGCGGATATGGTATTTATTACTGCAGGTATGGGCGGCGGCACCGGCACCGGCGCAGCTCCCACTGTAGCTGACATTGCCCGCGAAGCCGGCATACTCACAGTCGGCGTAGTGACCAAGCCCTTCAAGTTCGAGGGTAAGCGCCGTATGGATCAGGCAAATGAAGGCATTAAGGAGCTTCTCGGCAAGGTTGACTCCCTGCTTATTATTCCCAATGACCGTCTGAAGTACGCTACCGACCAGAAGGTAACTCTTGCAAACGCATTTGAAATTGCTGACGATGTTCTTCGCCAGGCAGTAACCAGCATTTCCGACCTTATCAAGAACACCGGCTTCATCAACCTCGACTTTGCTGACGTAACCTGCATCATGAAGAACGCAGGCTTCGCACACATGGGCGTAGGCCGTGCAGCAGGCAAGGGCAAGGCAGAGGACGCAGCACGTATGGCAGTTGCAAGTCCTCTCATGGAAACCTCTATTAACGGCGCACACGGCGTTCTTATCAACATCACAGGCTCCGAGGATATGGGCCTTGAAGATGTTGAAGCTGCAGCAAATCTCGTTCAGGAAGCAGCACATCCCGATGCAAATATCATCTTCGGCGCAACCTTTGACGACAGCATGCAGGATGAAATCCGCGTAACCGTCATTGCCACCGGTTTTGAGGAAGCTCCCACTGCAAAGCAGCCTGCAGCTCCTGCCGCAAAGGCAGTCAAGCCTGCAGAACCCGCACGTGAAAAGGCTGCGGCCGGCCTTTATACTGCAGCGGTAGAAAAAGCAGTTGAGAAAAAAGAAGAGCCCGCAGCTCCTGCTGAGGAAGATCCGTTTGACAGCATCTTCAAAATCTTCAACGCAAAATAATTCGAATTATAATTAAAACGCTCTCCCAAGGGCGCTCTCACATAGGGAGGAATAGGTTTTGACCGGATCTTTTCCGCCCATACTTCACAAAAAAACTCGGCATGCGTCAGCATTGCCGAGTTTTTGTTATTTTGTCTGAGCGAAAAATCTCTCGCTCAAAACTGCTTCGCACCCTGAGAGATTGATGTTTTTTCGTAAGACAAGGCGAAAAGCGTAGGAATACTGGTTATGTATTCCGAGCATTTTTAACGATGTATTACGGGAAAACAGCTTCTTTCAGGACTATTAATCCCTAAGTGAGAGCGCCCAAAGGAGAGCGTTTTTTAGTTGATGTATTTGTCGATTGCCTTGTTGAGCTCTTCTATATATTCGCTGTCACCCGTTTCCACAGCATCGGTAATACAATGCTCAAGATGATCCTTGAGTATTACACGTGCTGTGCTGCCGAGAGCTGAACGTACAGCTGCAAGCTGAATGAGTACATCTGTGCAGTCACGTCCGTCCTCTACCATGCGCTTTACAGACTCAAGATGGCCGATTGCGCGTGAAAGTCTGTTGACAACAGCCTTTGTGTTTTCATGATTGTGGGGGTGATTGTGGTGGAAATGCTCGTGCTCCTCGTGTTCGGCAATATCGTCAATGGGCTTTTCGTCATGACAGTGCAGAATGCCGTCACCGTGATCATGATAATAACCGTCATCAGGTCTGTGCATAGTTTACCTCCGGAAGAATTTCTGAGAACATAATATAACGTGTATTGAATTTTGGCAAGGAAAAAGCGGTTTAAAGCACCGTTTTTTGCTGTCGATAAACTGTATTGTGTGCTGAGAATATGGACTTGCGGAATATGAATACCATTAACGGAGGTGATTTCTGTGTTTGAATCAATCTTTATGCTGTTAGGCGGACTGCTTTTAATGCTCAGACTGTCGCCAAACGGGTCTTTTCCCGCTCCGCTTTCAGCTGATGAAGAAAAGAAATATGTTGATTTATGGCTGACCGGAGACATAGAGGCAAGAAACGTTCTTGTTGAGCATAATCTTCGTCTTGTGGCACATATTGTCAAGAAATACTACACTCAGCTTGAGGACATGGACGACTTGATTTCAATTGGAACAATAGGCTTGATAAAAGGAATAAACACTTATAAGCCCGACAAGGGTGTGCGCCTTGCTACATACGCCAGCAGGTGCTGTGAAAATGAAATATTGATGTACTTCAGAAGTATGAAGAAAACCGCAGGCGATGTAAGTCTTTCCGATGCCCTTGACACCGATGCCGAGGGAAACAGTCTTTCACTCCTTGATATAATTTCTCTTGATGAGGATATGTCTGAAAAAATAGGAAATATGGAGATTTGCGAAAAGCTGAGTAAGCTTGTGAGAACGGAGCTTACGGAAAGAGAATGCAAAATCGTGTCACTCAGATTCGGACTTGAAAACGGAGTTCCGAAAACCCAGCGGGAAACTGCGGATATTTGCGGAATAAGCAGGTCGTATGTCAGCAGACTTGAAAAAAGAGCCCTTGAAAAGCTGAAGCTTGCACTGGGTGAAGAAGCATCACCGTTTTAATATTACTTGTATATTTTTCTTTTATGTGATATAACTAATTATCTAAGAAATACTTGTATATGTTTAACGAAAGAGGTGATGGGAATGAGAGTTAAAAAGACAATATGGGTCTTTACCGTAACGATTCTTTTGGCAACGCTTGTTCTCATTGTCAATTCAAGAATACAGCTGAGCAAGGAAGTAATCCTCGGCGGAGCTGATTCCGCATTTATCAAGTCAGACAATCAGCAGGGGCCTCTTGACGAATTCAGTCAGGACGGAAAAGGCTCTGACGGTCTCGATTATCCGGATATTGATATAACTGAATGGCAGTATGTTCTGATTAACAGCGAAAATCCGTCTACAACCTTTGAACCGTATGTAAAGGAAATACGCAATTCGGGAATGTATTTTGCCTCCGATGCCCTTGCAAACCTTAATAATCTTCTGTCTGCTGCGAAGGAAGCCGGCTTTTCTCCGTACATAAGCTGTGCCTACCGTGCGTATGCATCTCAGCAGTTTGCATTCACAAGCAAAGCAAATCAGCTTACATGGGACGATACATATACCTATGAGGAAGCTGTTGAGATTACCAAAAGTATTGTAGCCTATCCGGGCACCAGCGACCATCAGACAGGACTTGGTATAGATATTCTTGATCAGTACTATGCTGAGCTTGACTATTCCAAGATGGACAAAGAGTTTTTTGCGTGGATGGATGAGCATTGCGCCGAATACGGCTTTATCAAGAGGTATCCGGGCAACAAGCAGAGTATCACCGGCTGGGATGAACCCTGGCATTACAGATATGTCGGAATTGAGGCCGCAACGTTTATTATGGAGCATAATCTGACGCTTGAAGAATTTGTTGCGCATTACAGATGAATTTTTGCACCCGAACAATTGTTTCGGGTGCAAAAAAAGCTTGCAATACAAGTACTTTGGTGTTAATATAATTAATGTAAGTTAGTTAGGTTTTAAGAGTGGGTCACAGCCCACTCTTTTTGTTGAGCATTTTACAATTCTTAAAATGGAGAACCGTTATGAGCAAAATTACCGAAAGAGTTGAAATCCTTGCGAAGCCCATTGTCGAGGAAGAGGGCTGCGAGCTCTGGTCTGTTGAGTATGTCAAGGAAGCAGGTACCTGGTACCTTCGCATTTTCATTGACAAGGATGGCGGAGTTGACATTCTTGACTGCGAGCGTATCAGTCGCAGAATGGATCCCATTCTCGATGAAGAAGATCCGATTCCCGACAGCTATGTATTTGAAGTTGGCTCTGCAGGTGCCGAAAGAGAACTGAAGCGTCCTTCGGATTTTGAAAAATTCATCGGCAGCGAGGTTGAAGCGAAGCTGTATCAGGCCTATCAGGGAAGAAAATCCGTAGTCGGCAAGCTTGAAGCATATAATGACGGTGATGTCACAATTTCAGGTGTTCTTCTTAAGAAGTCACAGGTAGCGCAGGTTAAACTGCACGTTTCCATATAAAATAAAAAGGGGTATATAACGACATGAACGCAGAATTTTTCTCCGCAATTGAAGACATTGAAAAAGAAAAGGGCATTCCGAGAGAATACATGTATGATAAAATCCGTCAGGCAATGATGGCGGCATTCAGACGTGATAATCCTGAGTGTGCGGACAATGCCGAAATCCTTCTGGACGAAAGCAGAAAGCGCATTGAAATGCACGTGAATAAGATTGCTGTTGAAGAGGTTGAGGATCCTGCTCTGGAGATTCAGATTGACGCGGCAAAGAAGATTAGCAAGCGCGCAAAAATCGGCGATACCGTAAAGGTTCCCGTTGAAACCAAGAAGTTCGGACGCATTGCCGCCCAGGCAGCAAAGCAGGTTATCATTCAGGGTATCCGCGAAGCAGAGCGCGGCCTTGTTTATGAAGAGTTCACCTCCAAGGAGCATGAAATTCTTACCGGCGTTGTATCCCGAATTGAGCCACGCACCGGCAGCGTATCCATTCGCATCAGCTCCAACAGTGAATATACCGAGGCCATGCTTGCACCCAATGAGCGCATCAAGACCGAGGTGCTCACCGAGGGCGATCGCATCAAGGTTTATGTTGTTGAAGTCAGAAACTCCACCAAGGGCCCCCAGGTGCTCATCAGCCGCACTCATCCTGGTCTTGTAAAGCGCCTGTTTGAGCTTGAGGTTCCCGAAATATTTGAAGGTACTGTTGAAATCAGATCCATTGCCCGAGAGGCAGGCAGCCGCACTAAGATGGCTGTATGGTCCAACGATGCCGATGTTGATCCTATCGGCTCCTGCGTCGGTCCCAAGGGCGCACGTGTTGCCGAAATCGTTGAAGAGCTCGGCGGCGAGAAGATTGATATCATTAAGTACAGCGAAATTCCCGAGGAATACATTGCTGCAGCTCTCGCACCCTCTGAGGTGGTCAGCGTTACGATGTTTGAAGACGGCAAGAGCTGCCGCGTAATCGTTCCCGACAGCCAGCTTTCCCTGGCAATCGGTAAAGAAGGTCAGAATGCACGTCTGGCAGCAAAGCTCACCGGCTTTAAGATTGACATTAAGCCCGAATCCGAAGCTTAATCTGAAAGGAGGCAGCCGGGATGGAAAAGAAAATACCTATGCGACAGTGTCTGGGCTGCCGTGAAATGAAACCCAAACGTGAGCTTATCCGTGCGGTAAAATCTCCGGATGGCGTTGTGAGCCTTGACTTTAAGGGTAAGGCGGCGGGAAGAGGAGCGTACATCTGTCCCAACCCGGATTGTCTGAAAAAGGCAATCAGGGCAAAGGCGCTTGAGCGTGCGTTTTCAACCGCAATTCCTCAGGAAGTCTACTCCGAGCTTGAAAAGCAGATGGAGGCTGGAGAATGAAGGAAAAAGCGCTGAATTATCTCGGCCTGATGCGTAAAGCAAATGCAATTCAGATTGGCGAGGTTGATACCGGTACAGCGGTCAGAGCCCAGCATGCAAAGCTTGTTCTGCTGGCATCTGACTCGTCAGATAACGCAAGAAGCCGCGCAAAAGGCTTTGTCTACGGACGTAATGTGCCGTTGATTGAAGTTCCGTTTACGAAAGATGAAATATCCGAAATTGTAGGTAAAAACGGCTGCTCAATGGCGGCAATATGCGATATAGGTTTTGCGAATGCTTTTATAAAAGAGCTATGTGCCGAGGCACCCGAAAAGTATTCGGAAACAGCCGAATTGATTGAAAGCGAGCTTTTTAAGACCAATAAACTGAAGCAGGAACGGAAAGCACACGAGACGAATAAGAAGAACGGTAAGAGGAGGAAATATTAATGAGCTTGATTAAATACAGAATTCACGAGGTAGCAAAGGACTTTAATACCACATCAAAGGTTGTAAGTCAGATTCTTACCGACTATGCCACCACTCCCAAAAATCACATGCAGGTTCTTGAGAATGATGAGCTTGACATTATCTTTGAATACATTACCCAGCATAATCAGATTGCTAGCATTGCCGAAGTATTCAATGTTGCACCTAAGGCAGAGGAAAAGCCTGCAAAGTCAGATAAGAAGGGCGAGGCAAAGCCTGCGGCTACACCTGCTGCAGAGCCAAAAAAGGAAAACAAGCCCCATGTACCTAAGCCCGTTGCCGAGAAGCGCGTAATTGACACCCGAGGCAGTGCTGCGGTCAATATCGATAAATACGATGAGCGCTTTGACCAGCTTGCAGGCGAAAAGACCAGAGACCGTGATATGAAGCACGGCAAGGAAAAAATCGTCAACAAGAACAAACAGCGTCAGAATCAGCAGGTAGCATCTGCAAAGCGCCGCCAGGAAGAGCGCGACAAGATGCAGAAGCTGCAGCTTGAGATTGCGAAGAAACAGCAGCTTAAGGTTGAAATTCCCGACGAAATCAATGTCGGTGAGCTCGCCTCCCGTATGAAGAAGAACGCAGGCGAAGTAATCAAGCAGCTTATCAAGCTCGGCGTATTTGCCTCCGTTTCCGATGTTATCGATTATGACACCGCAGCCCTTGTTGCTATGGAGCTTGGCTGCAAGGTTGAGAAGGAAGTTGTTGTTACCGTCGAGGAGCGCCTCATCGATGACCATGTCGATACCGAGGAGGAACTCGTAAGCCGTGCACCCGTTGTTGTTGTCATGGGCCACGTTGACCACGGCAAGACCAGCCTTCTTGACTATATCCGTCATGCAAATGTTGCCTCCGGTGAAGCTGGCGGCATAACCCAGCATATCGGTGCATATACTGTTGAAATTAACGGAAGCCCAATTACCTTCCTTGACACTCCGGGCCACGAGGCATTTACCTCAATGCGTGCCCGCGGCGCCATGGTAACTGATATTGCAATCCTTGTTGTTGCCGCCGATGACGGCATCATGCCCCAGACTATTGAAAGCATCAATCATGCAAAGGCGGCTGGTATTCCTCTTGTTGTTGCAATCAACAAGATGGATACTGTGGGTGCAAACCCTGACAGAATCAAGCAGCAGCTCACCGAGTATGATATTGTTCCTGAAGAGTGGGGCGGTGAAACCATCGTTTGCCCCATTTCCGCAAAAACCGGTATGGGCATCGACAATCTGCTTGAAAACCTCGTAATTCTTGCTGAAATTCAGGAACTCAAGGCCAATCCCAACCGTGCCGCAAAGGGCGCAGTCATTGAAGCACGTCTTGACAAGGGCCGCGGTCCTATCATGACCGTTCTTGTCCAGAACGGTACTCTTAAGCTCGGCGATATTATTATTGCCGGCACCGCTGTAGGCCGTGTCCGCACCATGATTAACGATAAGGGACAGAGAATCACTGAAGCAGGCCCCTCCGTTCCTGTTGAGATTTCCGGTATGTCCGAAGTACCCAGCGCAGGCGATACCTTTGACGCTGTTGCCGATGAACGCATGGCTCGTGAGCTTGCCGATGAGCGCAAGACCCAGCAGAAGAATGCCGCATTCGGTGCAAATAAGAAGGTAAGCCTTGAAGACCTCTTCAGTCAGATTCAGGCAGGCGAGATGAAGACTCTCAACATCATTGTCAAAGCTGACGTTCAGGGCTCCGCAGAAGCTGTCAAGGCTTCTCTTGAGAAGATTACCAATGAAGAGGTTCGTGTAAAGGTTATCCACAGCGCAGTCGGTGCAATCAACGAATCTGACGTAATGCTGGCCGCAACCTCCGGCGCAATCATTGTCGGCTTCAACGTGCGTCCCGACAATGCGGCACGTGACAGCGCGGCACGCTCCAATGTTGATATGCGTATGTACCGCGTAATCTATGACTGCATCAATGAGATTGAGGCTGCAATGAAGGGCATGCTCGCTCCCAAGTTCAAGGAAGCAATCATCGGCCATGCAGAAGTGCGTGAGACCTATAAGGTTTCCAAGGTCGGCACTGTTACCGGCTGTTATGTTCAGGACGGTAAGATTCAGCGCGGCTGCCAGGTTCGCGTCCTCCGCGACAATGTTGTTGTCCATGAAGGCGACCTTGCATCTCTTCGTCGATTCAAGGACGACGTCAAGGAGGTTGCAAGCGGCTATGAATGCGGCATGCAGGTTGAAAAGTTCAACGACATCAAGGTCGGCGACGTAATCGAGTGCTTCGTTATGGAGCAGATAGAGCTTTAATACAAACGGGCGGTCATAATCTGACCGCCCTGAAAACCATAGGAGGAAATACGATGCCTTCAAATAAACTGGCAAGAACCAATGATGATATTCAGCTTGTCATGAGCAAGCTGCTTCGCGAGATAAAGGACCCCCGTGTAAATCAGGGCATGATAAGCGTTACACGCGTTGAAACCACGGGCGATCTGAAGTACAGCAAAATCTGGATTTCCGTCATGGGACTCCAGAATGAAAAGGAGTTTAAAAAGGGACTCAAGTCCGCATCCGGCTGGCTTCGACGTGAGCTTGGAAATTCACTCAAGCTCCGTAATACCCCCGAGCTTGTATTTGAGCTTGACCACAGCATCGAATACGGCGCTCATATTAATGAAATCATTAATAATCTCGATATTAAGTACGATGAGGAAGAATAATGAATTACCGCGAATGTGCCGAATGGCTTAAAGAACGCGACAATTTCATAATAATAACTCACCTCAGACCTGACGGTGATACTCTCGGAAGTGC